>DATNBT010000294.1:0-12800 GCA_035571855.1 Vicinamibacterales bacterium | reverse complement strand
GACCGTCGACAGCGTCACGCTCGTCCACCCCGTCGTCATCGCGCACCGCGAAGGCAGCGGCTGGCAGCTCGCGCGGCTGGTGAAGCCGACGCAGAACCGGAACAAGTCGACGAGATCGATCGCCGTCCGCAGGATCGTCATCAGCAACGGCAGCTTCACCGTCGACAAGGCGCAGGGCGAACAGAAGGTCGACATCCCGGGGAAGATCGACGCCTTCAACACGTCGCTCGGGTTCGCGTACGTGCCGGAGCATTCGACGACGGTCGATGTGAACAGCATGTCGTTCACGGCCTCGAACCCGGCGCTCGAGCTGCGGCAGATGTCCGGCCAGGTCGCCGTCAACCAGAGCGACATCACGATCACGAAGTTCACGATGCGCACCGGCGAGTCGGCGATCGCCGTGGACGGCGGCATCGCGGGATACAAGCAGCCGTCGCCGACGCTCGCCATGCAGGTGGCGATGACGCCGATCTCGCTGCCGGAAATCCACCGCATCGCGCCCGTCGTCAGGGACATGGACGTCAAGCCGACGATCAACGTGAAGCTCGGCGGCCCGACGTCGCGGCTCGCGACGGAAGCGAGCGTGACATCGGAGGCCGTCGACGCCTCGTTCACCGGCACGGTGTCCGTCACGCCGGGACCCGACCGCGTGTACTCGGGCCAGATCGCCGTGCATCATCTGGATCTCGCGCCGTTTCTGAAGAACCCCGAGCAGAAGAGCGACATCAACGTCTACGCGAAGATCGATCTCCGCGGCCCGTCGGGCTTCGACACGCTGCGCGGCAGCGTCTCGGCGGACGCGCCGAAAGTCGCCACGCACGGCTACGTCGTCGAAGGGATCCGCGCGAACGCGAAGATCAACGGGCGGACGATCACGTTCGACACAGCCGAGCTCGCCTACCGATCGAACACGACGGCCGCGGGCCGGGTCGAATTCGCGAGCGACCAGCGTCCGGAGACGCGGTTCGATCTGCGCGGCGTGGTGAAGGACATCGGGATCGCGTACCTGCCGAAGCAGACGCACATGCCGCCGGCGGAGACGAAGCTCACGGCGAACTATCACGTCAACATCGTCATCCCGCGCAAGCCCGGCTGGCACGTGGACGGCGACGTCACGCTGGCGAAGTCGACGGTCGCCGGCGTCACGATCGGCGACGGCGCGACGGCGTCGTTCCTCTTCGAGCCGAACGTCACGCAGTACTCGGCGGACATGAACGTCCTCGACGTCGACCTCAAGCGGATCGGCGATCAGTTCAACATCATGGCGCTCCAGGATCCGAAGTACCGGACGAACCTGAACGGCCATGTCACGGCGAAGGTGAACGGCACGGCGGTCGAGACGATGAGCCTGTCGGCCAGCGGAGCGCTGACGAATTCCACGCTCTTCGGCGGCACGGTGCCGACGCTCACGTTCGAGTCGACGATCGCGAACAACGATCTCCACGTCAAGGCGAACGGCAAGATCGAGCACATCAACCCGGCGCACATCGCGGCCAGGCCGGCGTTCGACGGCAGCATCACGGGCGACCTCGACACCGACTTCACGATGCGCCATCTGTCGAGGGGGACCGATTTGAACTCGGTCGACGCGTACGTCCTGACGGAGCTCGGGCCGTCGCATGTCGGCAAGTACTCGTTCGACCGCGCGTACGTCGAAGCCGACTACCACAACGCGCTCGTCGACGTGGAACGCATCGAGGTGAAGGGCAACGACGTCGATGCCCAGGGCAACGGGACGATCGCGCTGAACGACACCGACCAGTCGGGATTCTGGCTGCATGCCGACGCCGCGCATCTCGAGCAGGCCGGCACGCTGGCGGGCTCGAGCGAGCAGATCGACGGCGCCGGCACGATCGACGCGATCGTCACGGGAAACAGAAAGGAACTCGTCGCCACCGGCACGCTGACGGGCAACGGCCTGAAGTACAGGCAGTACGGCGCGCTCGCGGCGAACGCGAAGTTCACGGCGAAGATTCCGGATCTCGACGCGCAGCGGGCCAGCGTGACCGCGGACACGAACGCGACCTTCGTCGACCTCCCCGGCTTCCGGGTCAACGAGCTCGCGGTCAAGGCCGACTACGCGAACAAGGAAGTGAAGTACGACCTGACGGCGAAGCAGCCGATGCGGGATCTCGCGACGCAGGGGACGCTGCTCCTGCATCCCGATCACAGCGAAGTGCACCTGACGCAGTTCAAGCTGACGTCGCAGGGCATGGCGTGGCAGACGATCGACGGCCACCAGCCCGCCATTCAGTGGGGCAACGGCCTCATCATCGTCAAGGATCTGGCGCTGACCGACGCGGCCGCGCGCCAGCAGCAGCTTCTGGTCAACGGCACGTTCGGAAAGCCCGGCGAGCAGCTGACGGCGGAACTCAAAGGCGTCAACCTCGGCATCGTCGACGCCTTCCTGCTCCGTCCGCCGCAGCTCGCCGGCACCATCGACGCGAAAGCCGTCGTCAGCGGCACGAGCGACGCGCCGGTCGTCGACGCCGGCTTCGCGATCCGCGACGGCAAGTTCAAGAACGTCCCGTGGCAGTCCTTCACCGGGACGGCGAAGTACACGCCCGCGGGCGTGGCGCTCGAGACGACGCTGAAGCAGAGCGAGTCGCAGTGGCTGACGGCGAAGGGCGAGCTGCCCATGTCGTTCCTGCGCGGGAAGAAAACCGGCGACCGGCTCGATCTGCACGTCGACAGCAGCACGATCGATCTCGGCCTGATTCAGGGCTTCACGACCGCCGTCTCCGGCGTGAAAGGCGCGCTGCAGGCGAAGGTGGACCTGACGGGCACGTCCGCGGATCCGCGCGTCGCCGGCGGCGTCACGATCAAGGACGGCGCGTTCAAGGCCGAAGACACGGGCGTCGTGTACAAGTCGTTGAACGGCACCATCGCCTTCGAGCCGGACCGCGTCCACATCGACAACCTGTATGTGCTCGACAACGACAACGACTCGCTGAGCCTGACGGGCGATCTCGGCGTGACCGGCTTCGCCGTGAGCAACGTCAATCTCGGGTTCTATGCCGACAACTTCAAGGTGCTCGGCAACGAGATGGGCGACATGCACATCAACAGCAGCCTCCAGCTGACGGGGACGCTGGCGAATCCGAAGCTCGTGGGCGATCTCGGCGTCGCCACCGGCAACATCAAGCTGGATCCGATCCTCGCGCGCGTGAACTCGGCCTACTCCACCTCGTCGGTCGACATCACGAAGGCGCAGGGCGGCAGCGCGGCCGAAACGCGGCAAGGCATGCTCGGCAACATCGAGCTCGCGCTGCACGTGACGATTCCCGACGACATGGTCGTGAAAGCCGACGACCTGAAAGTCGGCGACGCGCCCATCGGCCTCGGCAAGGTGAACATCACGCTCGGCGGCGACCTGAACGTCGCCGCGGCGCCGGGCAAACCGATCACGCTCGTCGGCGACGTGAACACGGTCCGCGGCTTCTACGATTACCAGGGCCGGCGGTTCACGATTCTCCGCGACGGCAAGGTGCAGTTCCAGGGCGATCCGGTCGACCAGCTCGATCCGGCGCTCGACGTGAAGGGCGAGCGCGTGATTCAGGCGGTGACGGTGCACGTGAACGTCCGCGGACGGCTGCGGACGCCGGAGATCGAGCTGACGAGCACGCCGCCGCAGGAACAGGCGGACATCCTCGCGCTCATCATCTTCAACCAGCCGATGAATCAGCTCGGCGAGGGCCAGCAGCTCTCGCTCGCGCAGCGCGCGGGATCGCTCGCGGCGGGCGCCGTCGCGAACCAGCTGACCGGATCGATCGCGAACTCGCTCAACCTCGATCAGTTCGAGGTCAACCTGTCGCCCGAGAGCGGCAGCACGGCCGAAGTGACGATCGGCCAGCAGCTCGGCCAGAACCTCTATGTGAAGGTGCAGCAGGGGATCGGCAACGACACGCAGACGAACTTCATCCTCGAGTACGAGTTCAACAAATGGATGCGCCTGCAGACGAACGTGCTCCAGGGATCAGGCACGCAGCAGCAGCTCTTCCAGCGCGTGAAGAGCACCGGCGCGGATCTGGTGTTCACGTTCCAGTTCAAATGACGTTGAGTCCGGCTTCAGCCGGACTTACCAACATCTGAATTCGTCGGCGATCGACATGCCCGGCCGCCGGGGAAGCAGGTGCCAGGTGATGGTCATCACCGCGACGGCGAGCAGTGCCTGCACCACTTCCACGCCGAGGTGCAGAATCAGCCACGCGGCCAATGAACACAGCAGGATAGCGGCGATGATCAGCGCAAGCACGCGCCTGAGCTGTGCAATCCCGTTGCCCGTTTTCGTACGTAACCGGCTGCCATCTGAAGCGTGGCATTGCGGTTGCTCAGCTCATGGATCAGGAGGCGTCGGGGGACATCATGGCTTCGTATCTGGTCACGGGCGGCGCGGGCTTCATCGGTTCACATCTTGCGGAAGAGCTGTTGCGGCGCGGGCATCGCGTCCGTATCGCGGACAACTTCGTCACGGGCAAACGTCAGAACCTCATGCATCTCAAAGGTGCCGAGGTGCTGGAAGGGGATCTCGCCGACACGGCGTTCGCCGAGCGCGCGACGAGCGGCATGGACTACGTGCTGCACCAGGCGGCGATCCCGTCCGTGCCTCGCAGCGTCGAGGATCCGTGGGCGTCGAACCGATCGAACATCGACGCGACCCTCAGCGTGCTCATCGGCGCGCGTAAGGCCGGTGTGAAGCGCGTGGTGTACGCCGCGTCATCGTCTGCGTACGGGAATACCCCGACGTTACCTAAACGGGAAGAGATGCCGCCGAGCCCGCGTTCGCCGTACGCGCTGCAGAAGCTCGTCGGCGAGCAGTATTGCAAGCTCTTCACCGAGCTCTACGGTTTGCCCACGGTGTGCACGCGATACTTCAACGTGTTCGGCCCGCGGCAGGATCCAGGGTCTCCCTATTCCGGAGTGATCTCGCTCTTCACCTCCGCGCTGCTCGCCGGCCGGCGGCCCGTGATCTACGGCGACGGCAGCCAGACGCGCGATTTCACCTACGTCGCCAACGTCGTGAGCGGCGTGCTCCTCGCCTGCGATGCGCCGAATGTCTCAGGAGAAATGATGAATCTCGCGACGGGCGGGCGCATTTCGCTGAACGACCTCGTGCGCGTGTTGAACGGCATCATCGGCTGCAATGTCGCCCCGGTATACCGCGCGCCACGCGCGGGCGACGTGCACGACTCGCAGGCCGACATCACGAAAGCGCGCACGATGCTCGGCTACGAACCGATCGTTTCGTTCGAGGACGGCCTCGCCGCGACCGTGCGGTGGTGCGGCTCGACGACGCCTGTAGAGATTCGGCAGGAGCCCGCAGCATAAACCGTTCAGATTCTTAAGTTTCGTGGCTTGCTCCTTGCAGTTTTACCTCTTCGTGAGGAGCACGCCGCGCAAACACCCCCGGAAACCATCGAAGCCGAGCGTGCTGATCGCCGACGACGATCTCGACGCGCGGACGATGTACGGGGTGTACCTCAAGGCGATGGGCTGCGACATCCTGACCGCGGGAGACGGCATGAGCGCCGTCCGTCAGGCGACCGCGATGCACCCGGACCTGATCGTGATGGACCTCGCGATGCCGCATCTCGACGGATGGGCCGCGACCGAACGTCTCCGTCGCTCGCCGTCCACGCGCGGCATTCCCATCATCGCGTTGACCGCCATTCCGGGCGCGCGCGAAAGCGCGCGGCTGTCGGGCTGCGATGCCTTCATGGCGAAGCCCTGCCTGCCGCAGCTGTTATGGTGCGAAGTGCGCCTGCTGCTGGGACTCGACGACAAGTCGCCGCCAGGCTCCACGGATGAGCTGGACGTAACTGACACGACCGGCTCGGGATAATCCCCCACCGGCGGGCACAGCCCGTGCATTCCTTCAAAGGCGTTCGTGCTGTTTCGACGCGCGCCCCGACCGGACGACGACCGCCCGCTGCGCGACGAGCTGCTGAGCGTTGAACGTCTGGAGGAGCGCGCCAAGTCGCTGGCCGCGCGGTTCAACGTCGGAGGCTCGCGCCGCAGGGCGAAAAGCCTCGCGCCACGCCTGCGCGACAACCGCAGCGTACTGCGCACGGCGTACCGCGCGCTCGCCGCCGACGTCCACAGCGGCGAATTCATCACGCCGCCGGCCGAGTGGCTGCTCGATCACTTCCACCTGATCTCGGGCGAAATCCGCGCGGTTCGCCACCATCTCCCCCGGCGCTATTACCGCGAGCTGCCGCGGCTGCCGCAGCCCGAGTGGGACGGCCATTCGCGCGTGTACGCGATGGCGATCGAGCTGCTGCGGCACAGCGACAGCCGGCTCGACAAGCAGCTGCTGACGCGGTTCATCAACAGCTTCCAGTCCGTCGCGCCGCTGACGATCGGCGAGCTCTGGGCCTGGCCGAGCATCCTCAAGATCGCGCTGATCGAAAACCTCCGGCGCCTCGCGGACGAGATCGTGCGCGCGCGCTCGTCGCGGATCGCCGCCGACGCGTTCATGAGCGAATGCGAAAGCCGTCCGGCGGCGTGCGCCCTCCCGCCCGATCCCGACACGGCGTTCATCGTCCGGCTGCTGCAGCGCATGCGCGAGTACGGCACGCAGGTCACGCCGCTGCACGAGGCGATCGAACAGCATCTCCACGGCCGCGGCCGGACCGTGGAAGACGCCATTCGCGCCGAATACCAGCACCAGGCGTCGGCGCAGGTGTCGATCTCGAACGCGCTGACGAGCCTGCGTCTGGTCTCGACGCTGAACTGGAGCGACTACTTCGAGTCGGTGAGCCTCGTCGAGCACGTGCTGCAGCGCGATCCCTCCGGCGCGTACGGCGCGATGGACTTCCTCAGCCGCGATCGCGTCCGGCAGGCCGTCGAAGAGCTCGCCGCGCCGACGGGCGAAGCGCAGATCGCGGTCGCGCTCAAAGCCGTGGACAGCGCGCGCCTGGCGGTCGAAACGGGACAGTCCGGCGAACCGGAGGCGCACGTCGGCTACCACCTGGTCGGCGACGGCCGGCGCGCCTTCGAGGCCGGCGTCGGCTACCGGCCGAAGCTCTCGCGCCGATTCCGCCGCTTCGCACTGCGCTGGCCGGGGGCGACCTACTTCACCCCGATTGCGCTGCTGACGGCGCTGCTCGTCGCCGTCGGCGTCTACTACGTCCGCGAGTACGGCGGCTCGACGGCGACCGCCGTCACGACGGCGCTGCTGCTCCTCGTTCCGGCGTCCGAGATCGCCATCGTCTTCACGCAGCGCCTGATCGCGATGTACATCAGGCCGCGGCGCCTGCTCCGTCTCGACTGCAAGCAGGGCCTTCCCGACGACGCGCGGACGATGGTGATCGTGCCGGTGCTGCTGACGTCGGTGACCGAAGTCGACGAGCTGCTCGAGCGCCTGGAGGTCTCCGCGCTCGCGAACAGCGACGAGCGGCTGCACTTCGCCATCCTCAGCGACTTCGTCGACGCGCCGAACGCCGAGATGCCGGACGACGCGCCGCTCATCGAGGCCGCGATTGCGGGCATCGATTCGCTGAATCAGCGGTTCGCGTCGAACGGCGTGAGCCGGTTCTTCCTGTTCCACCGGCGGCGCGAGTGGAATTCGCGCGACGGCGTCTGGATGGGCTGGGAACGCAAGCGCGGCAAGATCGAGGAATTCAATCACCTGCTGCGCGGCGCGCACGACACCAGCTTCGTCGTGCAGAGCGGCACGACGGACATCCTTCCGTCGATCAGGTACTGCCTGACGCTCGACGCCGACACGCGGCTGCCTCGCGACGCCGCGAGAAAACTCGTCGGCGTCATCCACCATCCGCTGAACAGGCCGAAGCTCGATCCGCAGACCAGGCGCGTCGTCCGCGGCTACGGCATCCTGCAGCCGCGCGTCAGCGTCGCGTTGACGAGCGCCGCGGGCTCGCTGTTCGCGCGCATCTACGCCGGTCACACCGGCGTCGATCCGTACACGACGGCGGTGTCGGATCTCTATCAGGACCTGTTCAACGAAGGGATCTTCACGGGCAAGGGCCTGTACGACGTCGACGCGTTCGCCGCCGCGCTCGAGAACCGCGTGCCCGAGAACGCGGTGCTGTCGCACGACCTGTTCGAGGGCCTGTACGCGCGCACCGCCCTGGTGTCCGACATCGAAGTCGTCGACGACTATCCGTCCAGCGTGCTCGCCCACTCGCGCCGCCAGCATCGCTGGGTCCGCGGCGACTGGCAGATTCTCCGCTGGCTGCTGCCGCGCGTGCCGTCGCGCCACGGTTCGGAGCGCAACGTCCTGCCGCTCATCGCGCGCTGGAAGATCTTCGACAACCTCCGCCGCAGCCTGGTACTGCCCGCGACGCTCGCCGTCCTGCTGTTCGGATGGCTCCTCGCGCCCGGCGATCCCTCGGCGTGGACGCTGGCGACGCTCGTCGCGCTGACGTTCTCGCCGTCGCTGTGGCTCGTCGAGTCGCTCGCGGGTCCGCGCCCGATGCAGCCGTGGCGCGTCATGCTGCGCGACCTGGCCGACGACACGAAAACCGCGCTCGCGCGCGCCGGCCTGCAGCTCACGTTCCTCGCCTACCAGGCCGCGCAGACCGCGCACGCCATCGCCGTCACGCTGACGCGTGTCTGCATCACGCACCGCCACATGCTCGAGTGGCAGCCGGCCGCCGCGGCCGACCGGGCGACCAACGCGGCCTCACGCGTCGGAGCCCGTGCCTTCGTCGAGCAGATGATCAGCAGCCCCGCGTGCGCCGGGCTGTCGTTCGTCGTCATCGCCGTCTCGCGCCCCGGCGCGCTTCCCGCCGCGGCGCCGGTGCTCGTGCTCTGGGCGGCCGCGCCGTGGATCGCGTACCGCTTCAGCGCCCCGCCGGCACGCACGCGCGTGCCGCTGTCGGGCCCCGACGCGGCCTACATGAAGGACATCGCGCAGAAGTCGTGGCGATTCTTCGAAGAGCTCGTCGGCGCCGAGGATCACGCGCTGCCGCCGGACAACTGCCAGAACACGCCGGATCCGGTCGTCGCGCATCGCACGTCGCCGACCAACATCGGCATGTCCCTGCTCGCGTCGATCGCCGCGCACGCCTTCGAGTTCATCGACACGCAGACGCTGCTCGATCGCTCGGAGCGGACGATGACCACGATCGAGTCGCTCGAACGCTTCGAGGGGCACCTGCTCAACTGGTACGACTCCTCGTCGCTCGCGCCGCTGCATCCGCGCTACGTCTCGGCCGTCGACAGCGGCAACCTCGCGGCCGCGCTCATCACGCTCGCCGAGGCGCTGCGGCGCCTCACGGGCGATCATCCGGATCTCGCCGGCCGCCTGACCGGGCTCGCCGAACGCTGCATCGCGCTCGCCGACGGCATGGATTTCAAGCTGCTGTACGACGAACAGCGCGGCCTGCTGTCGATCGGCTACCGGCCGGCGGACGAAGAAGGCCCCGGCCGCCTCGACACCGCGTACTACGACTTGCTCGCCTCCGAAGCGCGGCTCGCGAGCTTCATCGCGATCGCGAAGGGCGACATCCCCGAGTCGCACTGGTTCAAACTCGGACGGCCGCTGACGAGCATCGACGGCATCCCCACGCTCCTCTCGTGGAGCGCGACGATGTTCGAGTACCTGATGCCGCTGCTCGTCATGCGCAGCTTTCCGGGCACGCTGCTCGACGAGTCGTGCCACATGGCGGTCCTGCGGCAGATTGAGTACGGCCAGGAACGCCACGTCCCGTGGGGCGTCAGCGAGGCCGCGTACGGCGTCATCGATCGCCACGGCACCTATCAGTACAAGGCCTTCGGCTCGCCCGGCCTCGGTCTGAAACGCGGACTCGCCGACGAGCTCGTCGTCGCGCCGTACGCGACCGGCCTCGCGGCGATGGTCGAGCCCGCGGCGGCCGCGATCAACTTCAGGCAGCTCGAACAGGCGGGCGTCGGCGACGGCCCGTACGGGTTCTTCGAGTCGATCGACTACACGCGCGGCGCCGTCGTGCGCGCGACGTTCGCGCATCACCAGGGGATGACGCTCGTCGCGCTCGCCAACACGCTGCTCGACAACCGCATCGTCGACCTGTTCCATTCGGATCCGCGCGTGAAGGCGACCGAACTGCTGCTGCAGGAGCGCGTGCCGCGCCGCGCGGTCGTGACGCCGCCGCGGCCGCTCGAAGCGACGCGCGTGTCGGCGCCGGCCGCCGCGGATGCCGTGCGGCGGTTCAAGTCCGCGTCCACCAGGTTTCCGCACGCCGGCTTCCTGTCCAACGGCAACTACGTCACCGTCGTCACCAACGCCGGCGGCGGGTGCAGCCGGTGGAAGGGCCGTGCGGTCACGCGCGACCGCCGCGACGCGACGACGGATCCGGCGGGCCAGTACATCTATCTGCGCGACGTGCGCACCGGCCTCGTGTGGTCGGCGACGTCGCAGCCGTTCGGCGCCGACCCGCAGGACTACCTCGTCACGCTGGCGCCCGAACGGATCTCGTTCCACCGCACCGACGACGGCATCACGACGAACCTCGAGATCGCCGTCTCGGTGGAAGACGACGTGGAGGTGCGGCGGATCGGCATCGCGAACCACAGCGATCGCATGCGCGAAGTGGAGATCACGAGCTACGGCGAGATCGCGCTGGCCTCGCCGGCGGCCGACTTCAGCCATCCGGCGTTCGGCAAGCTGTTCATCGAAACGGAATTTCTCTCCGACTGCTCCGCGCTGCTCTGCCGCCGCCGGCCGGGCGGGAACGATCCCGACGAAGTCTGGGCCGTGCACGTCCTCAGCCTCGAAGGCCGGCCGCACAGCGTCGTCGAGTGCGAGACCGACCGCCTGCGCTTCCTCGGCCGCGGACGCGGGCCCGGCAACCCGCAGGCGCTCGACGGCCGTTCGCTGACGAACTCCACCGGCGCGACGCTCGATCCCATCGTCAGCCTGCGGCTGCGGATCCGGCTCGAGCCCGGAGGATTCGCGCGGCTGTCGTTCGTCACCGGCGTCGCGGCGAACCGCGAGATGGCCGTCGCGCTCGCGAACAAGTATCGCGAGCCGGGCGCGGCCTCACGCACGTTCGCGCTGGCGTCCACGCAGCGGCTGAGCACGCTGCACCACCTGAACGTCTCGAGCGACGACGTGCTGCTGTACGAGCGGCTGGCGTCGCGTGTCCTCTACGTGGACGGATCGCTGAAGGCGGAGCCCGACGTGCAGGCGCGCAACACGCTCGGCCGCGAGGCGATGTGGAAGTACGCGATCTCCACCGATCTGCCAATCGTCGTCGTCCGCATCGGCGAGCAGGACGCGATCGGCCTGGCGCGGCAGGTGCTCGAGGCGCAGGAATACTGGCGGCTGAAAGGCCTGAGCGCCGACCTCGTCCTGCTGAACGAGCATCCGGTCAGCTACCGCGACGAGACGCACGAGACGCTGCAGCATCTGCTCGAAGACGGACCGTGGCGCGGCTGGAGCGACAAACCCGGCGGCGCGTTCCTGCTGCGCGCCGAACTGATGACCGACGCCGAGCGCACGCTGCTCTTCAGCCTCGCGCGCGCGATCCTGCACGGCGATCGCGGCACGCTCGCCAACCAGCTCGATCGCCCGTACCCCGGACGCGAGCCGCACGACGGCGTCGAACGCCGCAAGTCGCGCACGCGCGCGCTGCCGGAGGTGAAGCACGACGCCGGCGCCGTGGAGACGCCGGCGCTGACGCTGTTCAACGGCCTCGGCGGCTTCACGCCGGACGGCCGCGCCTACGTCGTCGTCCTCGACGGCGACCGCGAGACGCCGATGCCCTGGGTCAACGTCATCGCGAACCCGAACTTCGGGACGATCGTGTCCGCGTCGGGATCCGCCTACACGTGGGCGCACAACAGCCGCGAGAACCGGCTGACGCCGTTCTGGAACGACCCGGTCGTCGACTCCACCGGCGAGGCCCTATATATAAAGGATGAGGAGACCGGGGAAATCTGGTCGCCCACGCCCGGGCCGCTGCCCCGCGCGCACACCGACGGCCGCTCGGTCGTCAGCCATGCCACCGGATCGACGACCTTCAGGCGCGTCGTCGCGGGCATCAGGCACGAGCTGTCCGTCTGCGTCGACAGGGACGATCCGATCAAGCTGTCGCTGCTGCGGCTCACGAACGTCGGCGACGGGCCGCGCACGCTGACCGTCGTCGCCTACAACGAATGGTGGCTCGGCCCGCCGCAGTTCGGACAGCAGACGCACGTCACCACCGAGCTCGATCAGGCGACCCGCACCATCTTCGCGAGGAACGGATTCAACAGCGATTTCGCGAACCACGTCGCGTTCGCGCACGTCAGCGAGCCGCTGGTGTCGGCGACGGCGGACCGGCTGTCGTTCCTCGGCCGCAACGGCTCGGTGTCGCAACCCGTGGCGCTCCGGCGCGGCCAGATGTCGATGCGATTCGGCGCCGGCTTCGATCCCTGCGCGGCGCTGCAGATGTCGGTCACGCTCGCGCCGGGCGAGACGAAGAAGATCGTCGTCACGCTCGGCGAAGGCGCGAGCGCCGAGGAAGCGAAAGCGCTCGTGAAGCGCCACGACAGCGTCGACGCCGCGGAGGAGACGCTCGCGGCCGTCCACGCGAAGTGGGACGACCTGCTCGACACGATTCAGGTGCACACGCCCGACGACTCGTTCGACGTGCTCATGAACCGGTGGCTGCTCTATCAGGCCACGAGCTGCCGGCTCTGGGCCCGCTCCGGCTTCTACCAGCCGGGCGGCGCCTTCGGCTTCCGCGATCAGCTGCAGGACGTCCTGGCGATTCTGCTGACGCGCCCCGACCTCGCCCGCGAGCATCTGTTGCGCGCCGCGGGCCGGCAGTTCGTCGAAGGCGACGTTCAGCACTGGTGGCACGAGCCGAGCG
>DATNBT010000293.1:0-7672 GCA_035571855.1 Vicinamibacterales bacterium | reverse complement strand
CCGATCTCAACACAGAGCACGCAGAGAACGCGGAGTTCGGTCCGCGGTTCGACACGCCGCCGCGTAGCGGAGCATCGGACGGCTTCGCCGGCCTGCGTGTCAAACCGCTGGCGCGTCCAACACCAACCCGGTGTCTTCTCTGTGTTCTCTGTGTTCTCGGTGTTTAGCCCGTGATCGCGATCCCGCCGTGACGGTGAACGTCGCCGCCTATCTCGACTCGATCAGGTACGGAATCGTCTGCGGACCCTGCGGCAGCACGCACAGCGTCGCGGCGGGGCCGTGGGCCTTCAGTTCGGACAGCACGCCTTCGCGGACGTCGTGGACCGGCTCGAAGTGCGCGGCGCGGATCTCGTGGTCGGACATGAAGCCGTTCTTCACGAGCACCTTCGACTTCATCAGAATCTGCGCCTGCACCTGCACCTGCCACATGTCGGGGCGCGAGTAGCCGGGCGAGTTGATCATCTTCAGCAGCGCTTCGGCGCTCGGCTGCGACGCGAGCACCTCGCCGTACGACCCGTGGTTCGGGAGTCCGTCGCGGCATTCGGCGGCGCACACGATCGTGCCGCCTTTCTTCACGACCTTCGCCGCCGCCGACATGCCTTTCACCGCCTGATAGAGATTCTGATCGAGCGGGTAGCCGGAGTTCGTCGTCAGCACGACGTCGAACGGCTGCTCGACCGCGCACATCACGCTCTTCTTCGAGAACGCGCACGCCTGGCCGTGCTCGGCGAAGAGCTCGCCGGCGAACACCGCCGTGATCTCCTGATCGCGATTGAGCGTGACGTCGAGCGAGAACGTGACGCCGGTCGTCCGCGCGATCTCGCGCACGTCATCCTGGACCGGATTGCCGTCGATGACGCCCCACGTCGCATTCGGATGGCCGATGCGCCTCGCGTCGTGCAGCACGAGCACCGTCTTCAGCCCGGCGAGTCCCGGCGCGACCATCTTCGCGCCGCCGGAGAAGCCGGCGAAGAAGTGCGGCTCGACGAACCCCGTCGTGATGCGGACGTCGGCCGCGAGCCATTTCTTGTTCAAGTAGATCGGCGCGCCGGCCCTGGTCTCGCCGAGATAGGCGAGCGACGCATCGTCGCGGCTGTCGTGGTTGACGATCGGATAGCTCGCGACGATGTCGTGGCCGAGCATGCGCTCGAGCTCCGCACGCGTGTTGGTGCGGTGCGTGCCGGTCGCGATCAGGATCGTCACGTCGTCCGGGTTGTGGCCGGGCATCTCCTCGAAGATCGCCTTGAGCATCGCTTCGCGCGGCTGCGCGCGCGTGATGTCGCAGACCGAGATCGCGACCTTCTGTCCGGGTCTGACGATGTCTCTGAGCGGAGGCCGGCCGATGGGCTCGCGAAGCGCGGCGACGAGCGCCTCGTGGGGGGCGTCAAGAGCCGGAAGAAACGACGGTTCGATGACAGTCACACGCTCGTCTGGCAGCGTGACCTCCATGCCGTCGGAACCGTAGTCCAGTCGCAGTTTCATCGATCGCTTCGATTATAAGACGTTGCGGATTCTGCAACGCGCGCGCGGTCGCCGTTCGGAATGCTTAGGGATCTTGCACATCAGCGGATGGCATCGTCATGGCAAGGTCGACGATGCTAAGATGCGCGCCTCTCGTGAGCCGATGACCGTCTTACAACTCAAACGATCGATGGACGCCCGTTTCCGGCGGTTGGAACACAGGCTGGACCGGCGCTTCGCGACGAAAGACGACCTGCGGCAGTTCGCCACGAAGCAGGAGCTGCTGGAGACGGAGGAGCGGTTGAAGCGTCACTTGAGCGTCATGGTCGAGAGCATCCACGACGACATGAGGATGTTCGCCGAAGCGATCGGCGCCCACACCGAGCACCTCGGCGATCACGAGCGGAGACTCCGAAAACTCGAACGGCTTACTTGACCGTATCGAGCCCTTCCGACATCTCGATATTCGTGCCCCAGGGATCCTTGATGAACGCGATCGCGATCCCGAGCTGCGGAATCTTCGTGTACGGCCGGTCGAGCTTGATGCCCTGCGCTTCGAGCTGCTTCGTGAACGCTTCGAGGTTCCGCACTTCGAAGCCGATGTGATCGATCGCGCGGCCGGTCGTGCCCACCACCGGCGTCGGCGACGGCGTGAAGTTGAGGAACACGCCCGGCAGCTGATCCTGCACGAACGCGGCGCCGGGGTTCGCCGCCAGCGCTTTCGCGCCGAACACCTTCGCGTACCACGCCTGCATGTCTTTGTTCTGCTGGCCGAAGAAGTGGATGTGGTGCAGCTGAATCGGCGCCTTCTGGCCCTTCACCTCGACGAATTCGACCTTCGTGTCTTCCGGCCCGAGCGCGAACGCGATGTTCGTCGTCGGGCTCGCCGCGGCGATGTCGTCGGTGACCTTGACGGTCGCGGCGACCGAGTCGGCCGTGATCATCTTGAAGCCGTTCGCCTTGATCTTCGGGACGAGCACCTTCAGATCCGGAACGGAGAAGCCGATGTGGTTGACCGTCGTGCCGATCGACCCGCCCGTCGGCGCCTGCATCGGGCGGAAGAACATCAGGACGCCGGGGAACTCGATGATGTCCTGCGCCCGGTCGCCCGTGCCGATGTGCCGCAGCGTTCCGCCGAGCGTGTCCACGTAGAACTTCTTCTGCGCGGCCATGTTCGTCGTGTTCAGGTGGTGATGGCCGTAGACGATCGGCCCCTGGTCTTTGCCGAGCACCTGCGCGTGCGCGCCAGTGTCGAGCGGCCCTTTCAGGGCCGCGATCGCGAACGCGGCAACGAGCGCTATGCAAAATCGCTTCATAGAAGTCTCCTGGGGGAGTGAGCATACACTAGCAGCATGCTCAAGGCGCTCTTCCTTGTCGTGGCGCTCGTCGCGCAGACGCTCGATCCGCCCATCATCGACAACGATCGCGTGAACGTCCGCGAACGGCCGACCATCGGCGGCCCGACGGGGTCGATCGTGCGCAAGACGGCGAACGAGATCTGGATCTCCGAGACGCCGGCCAAAGCGCTGGTCATCACGCTGAAAGACAGGAAGGTCGCGCCGATCGAGAACAGGTCGGGCTACCCGAACGCGTTCCCCCGGCCGAACAACATCAAGCTGTACGAAGACGCGCGCGTGATCGTCTGGGACTACACCTGGACGCTCGGCAAGCCGACGCCCATGCACTTCCACGACAAGGACGTCGTCGTCATCTATCTCGACAACGGGACGCTGAAGTCGACGACGCCGGACGGGAAGAGCGTGACGAACGCGCGGCACTTCGGCGACACGTACTTCAACCCGCGCGACCGCGTGCACACCGAGACGCTCACCGACGGCAAACTGCGCGCGGTCATCACGGAACTGAAATGACGACCGCCAGCCACTTCACCGCGCTTTCAGGATGAATCGGGAGATTCAGGAAACCTGAGACGCCGAAGAACGCGCCGAGGGCGAGAAACACGACCGCCACGCCGAGCAGCCACTTCTTCCTCGTGAGCGCCGTCACGCCGAGCAGCGCAATCGAGACCGACATCGCCGCGTCGGACAGGTCGAACAGATCGTGCTGCTGGTTGAGCGCCTCGTACGACTTCTCGTAGCCTTCGGCCTCTTCCTTGACCTCGCTTTTTTCCTTGTCGTACCGCGCGACCTGCTGCTTGTAGTGCTGCAGCGCGTCAGGCGAGCCGCCGACCGCCGTCATCTGGTCGAGCGTCGCCTCGGCGAGGTTCTGCTTCATGCTCTTCGCCTGGTAGTAATTCCACGTGTCGATCGCCTTGGCCTGCGCCTGGTTCATGCGCAGCGTGATGTTGCGATCCTTGACGCTCGAAATCGCCACGAACGTGGCCGCGAGGGCCACCATCAGGGCGACGATGCTTCCGAGCGGCGAGCCGTGCCCGTGCTCGACGGCTTCATGAATTCTTTCTGAGAGTTCCTCGGCCATATAGGTCCGGTATTGTCGCCAATTTCCCCGACGCCCTCAACGCATCCGTGTGGCATAATTTTGCCCGCTTCTGGAAGAGAGGACACACCTTATTTATGTATCGAAAACTGATTGCGGGAACGGCCGCGGCGTTGATGAGCTTCGCCGTCGGCGTGACCCTGTTCGCCCAGCGCACGCCCCAGACGAAGGCTGAGGTCGCGCGGCCGGGCGGCAAGGTGCCGAACGCGCCGAAACTCGCGCTCGTGAAGATCGCGGACGGCTTCAACGACCCGACCAACGTCGCCAGCGCGTTCGACGGCTCCGGCCGCCTGTTCGTCGTCGAGCGCGTCGGCCGGATCAAGATCGTCGACAAGGACGGCAAGGTGCTGCCGCAGCCGTTCCTCGACCTGACGAAGATCAACCCGCTCGGCACGGACGTGCAGACGGGCTTCGTCGAGCAGGGCCTGTATTCGGTCGCGTTCCATCCGAATTTCCGGCAGAACGGCTACTTCTACGTGCACTACGCGTCGCTGCCGTTCAACGGCGCCGGCGTGATCGTCCGCTTCCAGGTCGATCCGCGCAGCCCCAACGTCATGACGCCGGATCGCACGAACCAGACCGCGAAGGTGATCCTCCGCATGCCGCGGCCGTACTACAACCACAACGGCGGGCAGATCGCGTTCGGCCCCGACGGCTACCTCTACATCGCGAGCGGCGACGGCGGCTGGGAAGGCGACCCGCTTCTCGCCGGCCAGGATCTGTCGATGCTGCTCGGCAAGATCCTCCGGATCGACGTCAACACGACCGACGACGACACGGTGCCCTACAAGATTCCGGCGAGCAACCCGTTCGCGCACTCGGGCGACGAGCGGCTGATGCAGCTGTTCGGCATCAGCGAGGTCGACTTCGCGAAGATCCGCAACAACGTCAAGCGCGAGATCTGGGCGTACGGCGTGCGCAACCCGTACAAGTTCGCGTTCGACAAGCGGACGGGCGATCTCTACATCGCCGACGTCGGCCAGAACCACTGGGAAGAGATCGACTACCAGCCGGCGTCGAGCAAGGGCGGCGAAAACTACGGCTGGAACAAGATGGAAGGCAGCTGGTGCCATCCGATGACCGGCCCCAACGACACGTGCGCGCAGGTCGGCCTCCTGCCGGCCGCCGAATATCCGCACGAGACGCCGTATCCCGGCGCGGCGCCGGTGAAGGACGGCTTCGGCTGCTCGATTGAAGGCCTCGGCGTCGCCAACTACGCGGGCATGCGCTCGGTGTACATGGTCGGCGACTGGTGCTCGGGCCGCCTGTTCGGTCTCGGCTGGGACGGCAGCAAATGGCAGCTCGAGGAATTCCTGCACACCAACCTGCAGTTCACGGCAGGAGACACCGCGGAAGACGGCTACGTGTACGCGGTGAACTGCAATTGCTTCTACACCGCGGACCGCGGGCCGATGTCGAACCCGCCCGGCGCGCTGTGGAAGATCGTGCCTGCGAGCGACGTCAAGCCCGGCCAGGACACGGCGCTGACCGTGCAGCAGCTCGTCGAAGCGACGGCGCCGCGCGCGGGCGCGCCGCAGTTCCGCAACGCGCTCAACAACGCGCCGATCTCGCTGAACCTCTATCCGAACGAAACGGTCACGAACAAGGTGATCCAGTTCCAGCGCAGCGGCACCAATCCCTACAAGGGCGAAGCGGATTCGGTCGCGCAGGGGCGCGTGCTCTACGATCAGTGGTGCGCGTCGTGCCATCTCGCCGACGCGACCGGCCGCATCGGGCCGAACCTCATCGACAACAACTACGCGCATCCGCGCGTCGCGACCGACGTCGGCATGTTCGAGGTGATCTACGCCGGCGGCGCGGGCGCGATGCAGCCGTTCGGCAAGACGCTGACGCAGGAAGAAATCCTGAAGGTCATGGCGTTCCTGAATTCTCTGAAGAAGTAAGAACTTAGAAGTACGAAGGGAGAACTTCTAAATGGACAGCAACATCACGCGACGCGAATTCCTGACGACGACGGCCGTCGCCGCCGCTGCGGTGGCCACGACGGGACCGACGATCCTCGGGGCGCAGGACAAGTCGGGCAGCAAGCTGCCGATTCTCGGCAGCGGCGAGCACACCTACGAGGCGATTCACGACTGGGGTCAGCTGCCGAGCAATATCAAGTACGGCAACACCCACAGCGTCGTCGAAGACAGCCACGGCAACATCTACATCCACCACACGGTGCACGCCACGAGCCAGAGCCCGGACGCGGTCGTCGTGTTCGACAGCAAAGGCAAGTTCGTGCGCTCGTTCGGCGCCATGTTCCGCAACGGCGCGCACGGCATGCACCTGCAGAAGGAAGGCAAGGACGAGTACCTCTACTTCTGCGACGAGAAGCACGGCATCGTCACCAAGCGGACGCTCAAGGGCGAAGAAGTCTGGACGATGGGCTATCCGCAGGAGTCGAAGATTTACGAGAAGGGACCGGGCCGCGCGGGCCTCAACTACCGGCCGACCAACATCGCGATCGAGCCGACGACCGGCGACTTCTGGGTCGTCGACGGCTACGGCAGCTACTACGCGTTCCACTACGACAAGAACGCGAAGCTGAAGAACACGTTCGGCGGACGTCCCGCGCCGCCGCCGCAGGCGGCTGCCGCCGTGGGCGGCGTCCAGCAGGCGCCGGCTCCCGGCGCGCCGGCTGAAGGCGGCGGACGCCGCGGCCGCGGACCGCAGGCGCCCGCGCCGATCGATCAGATGAACAACCCGCACGGCGTCTGGCTCGACACGCGCGACGCGGCGAAGCCGACGCTGCTCATCGCCGATCGCGGCAACCGCCGCATCGTCCGCTACACGCTCGACGACAAGCCGGTCGACGTCGTCGAAGGCACGCTCGCGCCGTGCCACTTCCACACGTACAAAGACATCATGGTCGTGCCGGATCTGCAGTGCCGCGTGACGCTCCTCGACAAGGACGACAAGGTCATCGAGCACCTCGGCGACGGCGCGTACGCGGGCAAGCAGAACCAGCTGCGCGTTTCGCAGGACCGCAGCGTGTTCGAGCCGGGCAAGTTCATCACGCCGCACGGCGCGTGGTTCGACCACTCCGGCAACATCTTCGTGACCGAATGGGTCGAGATCGGCCGCGTGACGAAGCTTCGCAAGGTGTAGTAGTTCCGCGTTATTGTCCGGTGGGGCGGCACTTATTAAAGTGTCGCCCCATGAAACGAGCGTTCTTCACCGTCGCCGCCGCCGTCGCGACCGTCTCTGCCGGCCAGACGAACGCCTATGCACAGGGATGCGTCCTGATTCGCGAGGCGGCCCCCGTCATCGGTTCGCTCTCGAGCACGTATCTCCGCCCCGGCGAGTGGCAGCTGGACGTCAGCTTCCGCGATTCAACGGCCACGCGGCATTACTCGCTCGACGTCGAGCAGGTGCAGCGGCAGACGCTCGGGACCTACGTCACCAACAAGCAGCGCCAGATGCTCTTCAGCGTCAGCCACTCCGTCACCGACCGCTTCTCGTATGCGGTGAACGTGCCGGTCATCTCGGCGTCATGGTCCATTCCGAGCCCGACGGCGCCGACGCCGGGACCGCGGGCGGTGCAGCATGGCGACGGCCTCGGGGACATCTCGGCCGTTGGCCGCTACTGGATCTTCGATCCGGCGACGCACGCGAGCCGCAATCTGTCGATCGGCCTCGGCGTGAAAGCGCCGACCGGGCCGTCGAACGTCACCGACACGTTCGTCGACATCAGCGGACTCAACTCCGCCACCAAGGCCGTCGATCAGTCGGTGCAGCCCGGCGACGG
>DATNBT010000292.1:0-2767 GCA_035571855.1 Vicinamibacterales bacterium | reverse complement strand
CGTCGGCGTGTTCGACGTGTCGCACATGGGTGAATTTGAAATCACCGGACCCGACCGTAATGCCTTCGTACAACGGGTAACGTGCAACGATGTGGCGGCACTCAAGCCTGGTCAGGCGCAATACTCGGGGATCTTGACGAAGGACGGGACATTCGTTGACGACTGCCTCGTCTACCGGTTCGAAGACAAGATCATGATGGTGGTCAACGCGGCGAACATTCAGAAGGACTGGGACCACATTGTCGCGCAGAAGACCGGCGCCAACGTGCGGATGCGCGACATCTCCGACGAGACCGCGCTGCTCGCGGTGCAGGGCCCCAAGGCCGAGGGGCTGCTCGGCCAGCTCACGAACGTCGGCGTCGCGATGATTCCGTACTACCACTTCACGCAGGGCAAAGTCGCCGGCGCGGAGTGCTTCATCTCGCGCACCGGCTACACCGGCGAGGACGGCTTCGAGCTGTACTGCCGCTCCGGCGACGCCGAGAAGCTGTGGCACGCGCTCGTCGGCGCCGGCCGCGCCGAGCCGATCGGCCTCGGCGCGCGCGACACGCTGCGGCTCGAGGCGGGACTGCCGCTGTACGGCAACGACATCGACGACACCACCACGCCGTATGAAGCGGGGCTCGCGTTCATTGTGAAGCTGGACAAAGGCGCGCCGTTCACGGGGCTCGACACGCTGAAGAAACAGAAGCTCGAGGGCATCAAGCGGAAGCTCGTCGGCTTCAAGATGACCGAGCCGAGGGCCGTCGCGCGCCACGGGTATCCGGTGTTCCTCGATGGCACGCAGGTGGACGTCGTGCGCAGCGGCACCGTGACGCCGACGGCCGGCGCCATCGGCACGACGTATCTCCCGAAGGAGAGCGCGAAACCGGGTGTGAAAATCGAAGTCGACATCCGGGGTAAAAAAGTGACGGCCGAAGTCGTCAAAATGCCGTTCGTCCCGCACCACACCAAGAAATGAGAATCGGCATTCTCACGATTTCAGACCTCGGCGCCGTAGGCCAGCGCGCAGACACGTCCGGCGACGCGATCGTGGATTGGGCGAGCGCGCGCGGCTACGACGTGGTCGTGCGCAGCGTCGTCGCCGACGAAACCGACCGCATCGCGGGGAAGCTGGCGCGCTGGGCGGACTCGAACGAAGTGGACGTCGTGCTCACGACGGGCGGCACCGGGCTCACCGCGCGCGACGTCACGCCCGAAGCCACCGCGGCGATTCTCGAGCGCGAAGCGGCGGGGATCGCCGAAGCGCTGCGCGCCGCGTCCGGTCCCGATTTTCCGCGCGCCTGGCTGTCGCGCGGCACCGCGGGCACGCGCGGCAAGACGCTCATCGTAAATCTTCCAGGCTCGACGAACGGCGTGAAGGAAGGCCTGGCCGTACTGGCGCAATTCGTCGATCATGCTGTCGATCTCGTCACAGGAACGAGCACAGGACATGGCGGACCGAGTTCTCATAACGACTGACGACCTCGAGAACGCCGTACGCATCAACGCGGCACTCGAGCAGGCAGGCCTCGATACGGCGATGGTGTCATCGCTCGACGACGTGCGTCAGGCGGTGAACGGCAAAGAGCCGGCGGCGATCGTGCTCAGCGGCGGCCTGCACGAGACGACCGCGAAGCGCCTGCTCGCCGCGGCCCGCGACCACGCCGTCTCCACGCTCGGCCTGGTCGAGCCCACCGAGGACGATCCCAACGAAATCGGCCGCGAGCTGGGACTCACCGACTGGCTCGTGAAGCCCGCCGATCCGGCCGAAGTGACCGCGACGGTGCGGCGCCTGATCGAGCGGCGGCGCCTGCAGCAGCGCACGGGCATCCTCGGCGAATCGTCCGCGATCCAGGAAGTGCTGGTCAAGATCGAGCAGATGGCGCCGGTCACGTCGACGGTGCTGATCGAGGGCGAGTCGGGCACGGGCAAAGAGCTGGTGGCGCGCGCGATCCACGACCTCTCGCCGCGCCGCGGCAAGGCGTTCATCGCGGTGAACTGCGCCGCGATCACCGAGACGCTGCTCGAGAGCGAGCTGTTCGGCCACGAAAAGGGCGCGTTCACCGGCGCGGCCGAGCGGCGGCTGGGACGGTTCGAGCTGGCCAATGGCGGCACGATCTTCCTCGACGAAGTCGCCGAGATGCCGCCCGCGACGCAGGTGAAGCTGCTGCGCGTGCTCGAGGACCGGACGTTTTTCCGCGTGGGCGGCACGCAGCCGATTCAGGTCGACGTGCGCGTCATCGCGGCTACCAATAAGTCGCTGAAAGACGCTGTCGGGCTCGGCACGTTCCGCGACGATCTGTTCTACCGCCTGAACGTGCTGTCGATCTACCTGCCGCCGCTGCGCGAGCGCCGCAGCGACATCCCGCTGCTCGTGCGCACGTTCACGGCCGAGTTCAGCAAGACGCACGACAAGCAGTTCAAGGGGATCACGCCCGAGGCGATGCAGATTCTCGTGGACGCCGACTGGCCCGGCAACGTGCGGCAGCTGCGCAACCTGATCGAGTCGATGGTGGTGCTCGCGCCGCAGGGCGAGATCAAGCCGAGCGACATTCCGCCCGAGATTCGCGATCGCGTCCGCACGATGCCGGTGCGGATCACCGCGCCCGGACGCGAGGCTACCGGGCAGGAGCTGGAGTTCATCTTTAGGACCCTGATCGAGCTGAAGATGCAGTTGGAGGCCCTACGCCGCCGGATCGACGAGCGGCCTTCGGAGCGCGTTGAAGTGATCGAAGTCGGGACTCGGGAGCTTGAATCTGGCGACCCCCTCGCCCCTAATCCCCAG
>DATNBT010000291.1:0-14067 GCA_035571855.1 Vicinamibacterales bacterium | reverse complement strand
CTCATCTACGGCATCGTCCAGCTCCAGCGGAAGATCGCCGAACAGCGGCTCGTCCAGGTCTAGATGGCCGACGCCGCCGCGCTTGTCGCCTCGATCCAGTCGGCGGTGCCCGACGCCGCGATTGAACCGGCGGCGTCCATTGATCTCCAGCCCACGATCTACGTCACGCGCGAGCAGCTGCCGGCCGTCGCGCGCGCGCTGCGCGACCAGGCGGATCTGAAGTTCGCGTTCCTCGCCGAGCTCACGGCGGCCGACTACTGGCCGCACGAGCCGCGCTTCGAAGTCGTCTACGTCCTCGTCTCCATCGAACACAAGCTGCGGCTGCGCATGAAGGTGCGGCTGCCCGCCGCCGAACCGCATCTGGCGACCGTCAGCGCGATCTGGCCCGCCGCCAACTGGCTCGAACGGGAAGTCTGGGACATGTTCGGCATCGTCTTCGACGGCCATCCCGATCCGCGCCGTCTGCTGATGCCCGAGGACTGGGAAGGCTTCCCGCTCCGGAAGGACTCGCCGGTGCAGATCCGCCGGCCTACGACGACGTTCGAGCCGCTGCAGGTCACGGCTGAAGAATTCCGCGAGAACGTCCAGCGGGACCGGTTGTCTCGAGAAACGTAGAACGGGAAACGAGAAACGTGCCTGAAGTCCGCACCGAGACGATGACCGTCAACATGGGGCCGCAGCACCCGAGCACCCATGGTGTGCTCAGGCTCGTGCTGGAGCTCGACGGCGAGATCATCCGGTCCTCCTCGCCGACGATCGGCTATCTCCATACCGGCATCGAGAAGACGGCGGAGCAGAAGAAGTGGCAGCAGGTGATCCCGCTCGTCGAGCGCATGGACTACCTGAGCGCGCAGAGCAACAGCATGGCGTTCTGCATGTCGGTCGAGCGGCTGCTCGGCGCCGATGCGGCGATGCCCGACCGCGTGAAGAACATCCGCATCCTGCTCGCCGAGCTGCAGCGCATCAACTCGCACCTCGTCTGGCTCGGCACGCACGGCATGGAAGTCGGCGCCGTGTCGGTGATGCTCTACTGCTTCCGCGAGCGCGAGCTGCTCCTGAACATCAACGAGATGATCGCGGGCTTCCGGATGTTCCCGAGCTACATGCGCGTCGGCGGACTGCGGGAGGATCTCCCGCGCGGCTTCCACGACGCCGTGCGCGCGTTCCTCGATCGCATGCCGGTCAAGCTCGACGAGTACGAAGACCTGCTGACGAAGAACGAGATCTATCTCAAGCGGACGCAGGGCGTCGGCGCGATTTCCAGGGACGATGCGATCGCGTGGGGGCTGATGGGGCCGATCGCGCGCGCGGCCGGCGTGGACTACGACGTGCGGAAAGTGTTTCCGTATCTCGGCTACGAGACGTACGACTTCGACGTCCCGACCAGGAAGAACGGCGACGTGTACTCGCGCTACCAGGTGCGCGTCGCCGAGATCCGCGAGAGCCTGAAGATCTGCCGCCAGGCGCTCGAGCGCATCGCGCCGCGCGGCGAATACGCCATCGCCGATCCGAAGATCACGCCGCCGCCGAAGGACCGCGTGTATACGGAGATGGAAGCGCTGATTCAGCACTTCCTGATCTACTCGCAGGGCTTCACGGTGCCGGCGGGCGAGGCGTACGTGCCGGTCGAAGGCCCGCGCGGCGAGCAGGGCTTCTACGTCGTGTCGGACGGGACGAATCGCCCGTGGCGCGTGAAGTCGCGCGCGCCGTCGCTGCTCGCCTGCCAGGCGCTCGAAAGGCTCATCGTCGGCGGACTGATTGCCGACGTCATCGCCGTCATCGGCTCGATTGACGTGGTGATGGGAGACGTGGACCGATGAGGTCCACTGGAGACAACGTCCGGTGAGTTTTCATCCCAAGATGGCGTACGACGCCACCTTCCACAAATCGAAGCGGCAGCTCGAGGACGAGGGTCCCGCGTTCACGTACACGCCGGAGAACCGCGCGCGCTTCGACGAAATCGTGAAGCGCTATCCGGCGAAACGCCGGCGGTCGGCGGTGCTGCCCGCGCTCTACCTCGCGCAGCACCAGCAGGGCTACATCACGGCGAATGCGATTCGCCATGTCGCGGAGTGCCTGGGGATCACGCGCGCGGACGTCGAGGACGTCGTGTCGTACTACACGATGTTCTACACCAAGCCGGTCGGCCGGTTCGTGATCAACGTCTGCCGGACGCTGTCGTGCGCGATCAACGGGGCCGAGCGCGTCACCGAAGAACTGCAGGAGAAGCTGGGCATCCGGCCGGGTGAAACGGATCCGAGCGGCACGTTCACGCTCGTCGAAGTCGAATGCCTGGGCGCCTGCGATCGCGCGCCGGTCATCATGGTGAACGACGCCTGGCACGAGTGCCAGCGGCCCGAAGACGCCGGGAAACTCGTGGACGACTTGAAGGCGCGTGGCGAGGCCGCACTGAGCGGCTGCGTGCACGTGGTGGAAACGAAGGCGGGATAGGCAGGAAAAGTGGATCCGATACTGACGAAACATGTCCGTGAGCCGGAGTCCTTCACGTTGGACTTCTATCTCGCGCACGAAGGCTACCAGGCGCTCAAGACGGCGCTCGGGAAGAAGCCCGACGAGATCATCGAGATGGTCAAGGCGTCGGGGCTGCGCGGCCGCGGCGGCGCGGGCTTTCCGACGGGCATGAAGTGGCAGTTCGTCGACAAGAAGATCGAGCCGCGCTACATCGCCTGCAACGCCGACGAGAGCGAGCCGGGCACGTTCAAGGATCACCTCCTGATGGAGCGCAACCCGCACCTGCTGATCGAGGGCTGCCTCATCGGCTGCTACGCCATCGGCGCGAAGACCGCCTACATCTATATAAGGGGCGAGTTCTTTCACGTGCAGAAGGTCCTCGAGAAGGCGATCGAGGACGCGTACGCGAAGGGCTACGCGGGTAAGAACATCCTCGGCAGCGGCTTCGACTGCGACGTGTTCGTCCACCGCGGCGCCGGCGCGTACGAAGCCGGCGAAGAGACCGCGCTGCTCGAGTCGCTCGAAGGCAAACGCGCGCAGCCGCGCAACAAGCCGCCGTTTCCGGCGGTCGTCGGTCTCTACGGCAAGCCGACGGCGGTCAACAACGTCGAGACGCTCTGCAACGTCCCGCTCGTCGTGAAGAACGGCGCGGACTGGTACGCGAAGCTCGGTCCGGAGAAGAACGGCGGCCCGAAGCTGTATTGCGTGAGCGGCCACGTGAAGAAGCCGGGCGTGTACGAAGCGTCGATGAACATCACGCTGCGCGAACTGATCGAGGGCCACGCCGGCGGCGTGCGCGACGGCAGGACGCTGAAGGCCGTGATTCCCGGCGGATCGTCGGTGCCGATCCTGATGCCCGATCAACTCGACACCCAGGCCAGCTTCGACGGCATCCAGAAAGCCGGCTCGCTCCTCGGCTCCGCCGCGATCGTCGTCCTCGACGACACGACCTGCATGGTCTGGCTGGCGACCAACCTCCTGCACTTCTACCGTCACGAGTCGTGCGGAAAGTGCACGCCCTGCCGCGAAGGCACCGACTGGCTGTACAAGATCGTCCGCCGCATCGAGCAGGGCGAGGGGAAGATGGGCGACCTCGACATGCTCGCGAGCATCGCCGGCAACATCGGCGGCAAGACGCTCTGCGCGTTCGGCGACGCCGCGGTCACGCCCATCACGACGACGCTGAAGCATTTCAGGCAGGAGTACGAGGCGCACATCAGGGAAGGCAAGTGCACGCTTCCCGCGCCGTGGCGCGCGCAGAAGTCCCACACGCACGCGCACGCGGGAGCGCACTAGACGCCGATGCCGGCCATCACCCCGCTCCTCGTCGCGCAGGTCGTCATCATCGTCGTGGTGTTCCACGCGCTGCTGCTGTCGGCCGCGGCCATGGTGTGGGTGGAGCGGCGGCTCGCGGCGGCGCTTCAGCAGCGGTCGGGCCCGACCCGCGTCGGCTGGCAGGGCCTGCTGCAGCCGTTCGCCGACGTCATCAAGCTGATGTTCAAGGAGGAGCTGCGGCCGAAGGCGGCCGATGCGCTCCTCTTCGGGCTTGCGCCGATCATCTCGGCGATGTGCGCGTTCTCGGCGTTCGCCGTGGTCCCCTTCGGCGGCAGCACCACGTTCTTCGGCCTGCTGAGCGAGCCGATGAAGCTGCAGGTCGCCGACGTCAACGTCGCCGTCCTCGTGATCTTCGCAATCGCGTCCATGGGCGTCTACGGCATCGTCCTGGCCGGCTGGAGCTCCAACAGCAAGTACTCGCTGCTCGGCGGGCTCCGCTCGTCGGCGCAGATGATCAGCTACGAGCTGTCGTACGGCATGGCGCTCGCGAGCGTCCTCCTGCTCGGCAACTCGCTCTCGCTGACCGAGGTCGTCAACGGCCAGGCGGGGTACTGGTTTCACGTGATCCCGAAGTGGTTCATCTTCGTGCAGCCGGTCGGATTCCTGATTTTCATGACCGCCGGCGTGGCGGAGACCAACCGCGCGCCGTTCGATTTCCCTGAAGCGGAGCAGGAGCTCGTCGCGGGCTACCACACCGAGTACAGCAGCATGAGCTTCGCGATGTTCTTTCTCGCGGAGTACATCAACATGGTCACTGTCTCGGCGGTGGCCACGGACCTCTTCCTCGGCGGGTGGTACGGGCCCTTCCTGCCGGCGTCGCTCGGCTGGATCTGGTTCCTGATCAAAGTCGGCGCGCTGCTGTTCTTCTACGTGTGGATGCGGTGGACGCTGCCGCGTTATCGCTACGACCAGCTCATGGCGTTCGGCTGGAAGATTCTGCTGCCGGTGGCCGTGGTGAACCTGCTCGCCACCGCGGCGGGCGTGCTGTATTTCGGAGTATGACGCTCTTCTATCTCTTCGGCGCCGTCGCCGTGATCGCCTCGCTGCTGGTGATCGCGCAACGCAACCCGATCTACAGCGTGCTGCTGCTCATCGCCTCGTTCGGCGCGCTGTCGGGGCTGTACGTGCTGCTGCAGGCCCCGTTTGTCGCCGTCACGCAGATCATCGTGTACGCGGGCGCGATCATGGTGCTCTTTCTCTTCGTCGTGATGCTGCTGAACGCGCCGCATGAAGAGACCGAGCACGACGAGAAGATCCATCCGCTCCGGCGCCCGGGGCCGATGCGCTTCGGCGCCGTGCTGGCGGCCGTTCTCCTGGTCGAACTGCTGTGGGCGCTGACGCGCGCCGGGTCCGAAGGCACCGCGTTTCCCGGCGCGGACGTGATTTCCGTCCGGGCCATCGGCAAAGCGCTCTTCACCGACTACGCGTTCCCGTTCGAAGTGACCTCGCTTCTGATCATCGTCGCGATGGTCGGCGCGGTCGTCCTCGCGAAAAGAGACACTCGTCGCGGCGGGGCTCCAGCCCCGCCAACGCCATGATGCCGACACTGAACGACTACCTCGTGCTCTCGGCGATTCTGTTCGCCATCGGCACGGCCGGCGTGTTCGTCCGCCGCAACCTCATCACGATCCTTCTGTCGATCGAGATCATGCTGAACGCGGTGAACCTGAGCTTCGTCGCGTTCGGCCGGTCGCTCGGCACCGCCGACGGGCAGATCATCGTGTTCTTCGTCATGACCGTCGCCGCCGCCGAAGCCGCGGTCGGCCTCGCGATCGTCATCGGCATGTTCCGGCATCGCGAGTCGCTGAACCCCGACACCTTCACGAGCCTGAAGTGGTGATCGCATGCTGCTGCTGATTGCCCTCTTCCCGCTCGCCGGCTTTCTCGTCAACTCCAGCTTCGGCCGGCGCATCAGCAAGGGCGCGGCCGGCGCCGTCGCCTGCGGCGCGATCATCCTGTCGTTCGCGGTGTCGGTCGCGGCCGTCGCGCGCCTGGCCGGCATGCCGCCCGACGACCGGGCGATCACGCAGACGGTGTTCACCTGGATCACCTCCGGCGATTTCTCCGTCAACCTGACGCTCCGGCTCGACCCGCTGTCGTCGGTAATGATTCTCGTCATCACCGGCATCGGCTCGCTGATTCACATCTACTCGACCGCCTACATGCACGAGGAGAGCGGGTCCGAATACGCGCGCTACTTCTCGTACCTGAACCTCTTCGCCGCGTTCATGCTCGTGCTGGTGCTCGGCTCGAGCTTCCTGATCATGTTCGTCGGCTGGGAGGGCGTGGGCCTCTGTTCGTACCTGCTGGTCGGCTTCTGGTATCAGAAGAAGTCGGCGTCCGACGCCGGCAAGAAAGCCTTCATCGTCAACCGCATCGGCGACTGGGGATTCATCCTCGGCGTCCTGCTGATCTTCACGCGCTTCGGCTCGCTCGACTTCCAGGACGTCGCCCGCGCGGTCGCGCAGCTCTCGCCCGAGCAGGCCTTCGGCACGCTGTCCTTGATCACGCTGTTCCTGTTCATCGGGGCGACGGGCAAGTCGGCGCAGATTCCGCTCTTCGTCTGGCTGCCGGACGCGATGGAAGGCCCGACGCCGGTCTCCGCGCTGATTCACGCGGCGACGATGGTCACCGCGGGCGTGTACATGATCGGCCGCAACGCGGTCCTGTTCGGGCACGCGCCGCTGACGATGAACATCGTCGCGATCGTCGGGACGGCCACGGCGTTTTTCGCCGGGACGATCGCGCTCGTGCAGAACGACATCAAGAAGGTCCTGGCGTATTCGACGGTCAGCCAGCTCGGCTACAAGTTCCTCGCGATGGGCGTCGGCGCGTTCTCGGCCGGCATCTTCCATCTCTACACGCACGCCTTCTTCAAGGCGCTGCTGTTCCTCGGATCCGGCGCGGTGATCCACGCGCTCGGCGGCGAGCAGGACATGCGCAGGATGGGCGGCCTGAAAGACCAGCTGCCGATCACGTACTGGACGTTCCTCATCGGCACGATCGCGATTGCAGGCATTCCGCCGTTCGCCGGCTTCTTCAGCAAGGACGAGATCCTCTTCAAGTCGTTTTCAGGCGGGCACACGCTGCTGTGGTTCGTCGGCATCGTCACGGCGCTGCTGACGGCGTGCTACATGTTCCGGCTCGTCTTCCTGACGTTCTTCGGACCGCGGCACCAGGAGCACCCTGCGAACCCCGATCACCCCGGGAACTCCGAGCACCATCATCTCCATGACGCGCCGATGCCGATGGCGATCGCGCTCGTCGTGCTGGCGATCGGGTCCGTGGCGGCGGGCTGGGTGAGTGTCGGCGGACGCTTCGAGAAGTTCCTCGAGCCCAGCTTCGGCGGGCCGCTGACGGGTAGCGTCGGCCTTCAGGCCGACCAGGCGGCCGCCGCGGGCAGCTCGGAAACGGCGCTGATGATTCTGTCGGTGGCGGTGGCGGTCGCAGGCATCGGGCTCGCGTGGTACTTCTTCCTCCGCAACCGCAAAGCCGCCGGCCAGATGGCGGAGAGCTTCTCCGGCGTGCACACGGTGCTCGAGCACAAGTACTACCTCGACGAGATCTACGACGCGGCGGTGGTGCAGCCCGTCAAGATCGTCTCCGAAGAGGGGCTCTGGAAGGGCGTCGACGTCGGCGTCATCGATCGCGTCGTGAACGGCGTCGCGCAGTTCGTCGGCGGCACGAGCGAAGTGCTGCGGCTCATTCAATCCGGGTCGGTGCGTGTCTACGCCGCGTCGGTCTTTTTCGGGGTAGTGCTGGTCCTCGGCTACTACCTCTGGCGATGATGGCGTTCCCGATTCTGACCTCGCTCGTCGCCCTGCCGATCGCCGGCGCGCTCGTCCTGCTGTTCGTCCCGGCCGACGAGCACAACGACGGCACGGTCCGCGCGATCGCGCTCATCGTCTCGCTCCTGGTGTTCGCCGAGACGCTGCTGCTCTGGTACCATTTCAACGCCGCGTCGCCCGACTTCCAGTTCATCGAGCGTCACAACTGGATTCCCGCGTTCGGCATCAGCTACTTCGTCGGCGTCGACGGGATCTCGCTGCTGCTCGTCGTGCTCACGGGATTCCTGACGCCGATCGCGCTCCTCGGATCGTGGGAATCCGTACACAGGAAGACGAAAGCCTTCGCCATGTTCATCCTGCTGCTCGAAGCGGCGATGATCGGCGTCTTCATCTCGCTCGACCTGTTCCTCTTCTACGTGTTCTGGGACGCGATGCTGATCCCGATGTACTTCCTCATCGGCATCTGGGGCTACGACCGCCGCATCTACGCCGCCGTGAAGTTCCTGCTCTACACGATGGCGGGCAGCGTGCTGATGCTGCTGGCGATTCTGGGCCTCGCGTACCTGCACAGCACCGCGACGGGCAGCTACTCGTTCGATCTGCTGCAGCTCTACGATCTCTCCATCGCGCCGAAGACGCAGGTCTGGTTCTTCCTCGCGTTCGCGCTGGCGTTCGCGATCAAAGTCCCGCTGTTCCCGTTCCACACGTGGCTGCCGGACGCGCACGTCGAGGCGCCGACGGCGGGGTCCGTGATTCTGGCCGGCGTGCTGCTGAAGATGGGGACGTACGGGCTCGTGCGGTTCGCGTTCCCGCTGTTCCCGGCGGCGGCGCAGCTCTTCGCCCCGATCCTCGCGACGCTCGCGGTCGTCGGCATCATCTACGGCGCGCTCGTCGCCATGGTGCAGCCGGACATGAAGAAGCTGGTGGCGTATTCGTCGGTGAGCCATCTCGGCTTCGTCGTCCTCGGCATCTCGGCGATGAACATGCAGGGCGTGCAGGGCGCGGTGTACCAGATGCTCAATCACGGCGTCAGCACCGGCGGGCTCTTCCTCATCGTCGGCATGCTGTCCGACCGCCGGCACACGCGGCTGATTTCCGAGTACGGCGGCCTGAAGAAAGTCACGCCGCACCTGGTGGCGGCGTTCCTCATCATCACGCTGTCGTCGATCGGTCTTCCCGGCCTGAACGGTTTCGTCGGCGAGTTCCTGATCCTGCTCGGCGCGTTCCGGTGGAATCCGAAGATGGCGGCGTTTGCCGCGACCGGCGTGATTCTGTCGGCGACCTACATGCTGTGGATGTTCCAGCGCGTGAACTACGGCCCGGTGACCAACGAGAAGAACGCCAAGCTCGTCGATCTGCGGCCGCGCGAGTGGTTCGTGATCGTGCCGATCATCGCGATGGCGATTCTCATGGGCGTGCTGCCCAATCTCTTCCTGAAGCCGATTGAGCCGTCGGTGCGGCGCATGCTCAATCAGGTGCAGCAGGGCGCGGCGTCGCCGCGCATCGAGGCCCGCCGCTAATGGCATCGCTCAACGCCATCGTGCCGATGCTGTGCGTCGCCGCCGCGGGAATCGCGGCGATGATCGCCGAAGCGTTCACCTCGCCGGGCGAGCGGATGCCCATCGCGCCGCTCGGCGTCATCGGCCTGGTCGGCGCCGGACTCGCCGTCGCCGCGCTCTGGGGCCACAACGCCTCGAGCTTCGGCCTGGTCGCCGCCGACAACTTCGGCCTCTTCGTGACCGGCATCCTCGTCGTCGTCGGCCTGCTGTCGATTGCGATTTCCGGCCCGACGATCGAACGGGAGGGGCTGCCGCGCGGCGAGTACTACGCGCTGATGCTGTTCGCGATCGCGGGCATGATCCTGATGGCGACCGCGACGGACTTGCTCGTGATCTTCCTCGCGCTCGAGGTGCTCTCGATCGGCGTCTACGTGCTGACGGGCATCCGACGCGATTCGCCGGTGTCGACCGAAGCGGCGTTCAAGTACTTCCTGCTCGGCGCGTTCGCCAGCGCCTTCTTTCTCTACGGCATCGCGTTCACGTACGGCCTGACCGGCAGCACGCGGCTCGATCGCATCGGCTCGGTGATTGCCGCCCAGGCGCTGACGCCGGCGCCCATGCACTGGCTCGCGCTCGGCCTGCTGCTCGTCGGCTTCGCGTTCAAGGTTTCGGCCGTCCCGTTCCATATGTGGACGCCGGACGCCTATGAAGGCGCGCCGTCGGCGGTCACCGGGTTCATGTCGACGGGGGTGAAGGCGGCGGCGTTCGCCGCGTTCGTGCGCGTGTTCCTGTCGGCGTTCGAACCGCTCCGCGCGAGCTGGAGCGCGGCGCTCTGGCCGATTGCCGCGGCGACGATGATCGTCGGCACCGTCGTGGGCGTCGCGCAGACGAACGTCAAGCGGATGCTCGCGTACTCGAGCATCGCGCACGGCGGCTACCTGCTGCTCGCGCTGATTTCCGGGAACGACGTCGGGAAGGGCGCGGTGCTGTTCTACTTGCTGACGTACGCGCTCACGAACCTCGGCGCGTTCGGCGTCATCGTCCTGCTCGAGGATCACGACCGCCCGAACGATCGCGTCGCCGACTACGCGGGCCTCTGGAACGACCATCCGGCGCTGGCCGCGCTGATGACCATCTTCCTGCTGTCGCTTGGCGGCTTCCCGCCGATGGCCGGCTTCATCGCCAAATGGTACGTGTTCAGCGCCGCGGTCAAGGCGGGCTATGTCTGGCTTGCCATCATCGGCGTCCTGACGAGCGTCGTCTCCGTCTTCTTCTATCTCCGCATCGTGGTCATGATGTACATGACCCCGGGCGGCGAATCGATCTCGCGTTTCCCATCGGTGCCGAAAATTGCAGGCGCCGCCCTCGTACTGTCCGCCCTGGCCATCTTTTATCTGGGTATACTTCCCACACGCTTTATTGATCTTGCGGCGGCGTCGATCAGCTCGATCTTTTAGCCGCGCGGACTAACCCCAGGGGTAGGTGCAGGGAATGCCCGGATTCTTCACGTCGCGTTATTCGCCCGTCGAGTGTTCGATGAAAGCGCAGTCGGCTATCGTCGCCGAAGACGCGGTGGTCGGCATGGTGACGGCAGACCTCGTGCTCATCCGCAAGGAACAGGGCAACATGTTCCACACGGTCCTGCGCGCGCGGCTGGCCCAGGACACCGACGGCACGGCGATCACCCTGACGACGGGCGCCGATCGCATCGTCATGGTGTTCTGCTACGTGTTTCTCGCCGCGTTCGTCCTGCTCGACCTGTTGTGGACTCTGGCGTACTTCCGCGTGTTCCAGTCGTTCCAGTTCTCCAACGACGACCGGCGCAACTACCTGTTCATCCTGATGCCGTTCATCTGCACGGCGCTCGGTGTCGGGTTGTTTCAGCTCGGACGGTACGCGTCGCGTGACGAGGGCCCGTTCCTGACGCGGCTGTTCGTCGACGCCACCGACGCGAAGGCGAAGGGCAAGGCCGTCAAGATGGACGCGCCCCCGCCGCCGAAGCCGAAAGCCGCGAAGACATCGGACGAGGGGCCGTCGATCGAGACGGCGTAGCGCGTGCTGACGGTGTTTCTGCTGTCGCCCGCGTACTGCGGCGGCCGGCGCGCGAAGAGCATTCTCAACCCCAAATCGGCGCACGGCACCGCGGCGCGGCTGCACGCGGGAACGCTGACGCTCGCCGACGCGTTCACGTTCTGCAGCGGCCTGTACTTCCGCGGCAAGATCGCGTACGCCACGGCCTTCGCCCCGGACGAGACGTTTGTCATCACGCCGACGCGCGGCCTGCTGCCGCCGGGCGTCGTGGTCAGCGCCGACCTGCTGCGCGAGTTCGCCGCCGTCGACATCAGCGAAGACGACGCGAGATACCGCAAGCCGCTCGAACGCGATCTCCGGGCGCTGACGGCGCGTCTCCCGGACGCCCGCATCGTGCTGCTCGGCAGCATCGCGACCGGGAAGTACGTCGACGTGCTGACGGGCGCGCTCGGCGCGCGGCTGCATTTTCCGCCCTCGTTCGTCGGCCGCGGCGACATGAGCCGCGGCGGCCTGCTCCTGCGTCACGCGGCGAGCCGGGTCGAACTCGAATACGCCGTGCTCGATCCCGCCGCGAAACGCACCGGCGCGCGTCCGCCGAAGCTCGATCCGCGCACCCGCGTCCCCGTCGTCAAGCCGATTCGTTTATCATCTCTGTGAAATGAAACACGCCTGGCGCCTGCTTGCGTTCGTATGCGCGTCGTGCGGCGTGTGCGCGCAGACGCAGGCCACGCGTCCGCCGCAGAAGTACGAGACGCTCGCGCGCCAGATCCTGGGCGAGCTGATTTCCATCAACACGACCGTCGACAAGGGCTCGACGATTGCCGCGAGGGCCGTCGCCGCGCGCGCGATCGCCGGAGGATTTCCGCAGGCCGACGTCAGCGTCGTCACGCCGAAGGAGCGTCCCGACAGCAGCAGCGTGGTCATCAGGCTGCGCGGCAACAGCAGCGCCGCGAAGCCGGTGCTGTATATCGATCACCTCGACGTCGTCCCCGCGCGCCGCGAGGACTGGACGTTCGATCCGTTCCAGTTGACGGAGAAGGACGGCTGGCTCTACGGCCGCGGCACGATCGACATGAAAGGCCAGGACAGCGCCGTCCTCACGAGCCTGATCCGGCTGAAGCAGGAAGGTTTCGTCCCGTCACGGGACATCATCGTCGCGTTCGCTCCCGACGAAGAGACGCGATCGCAGTGGGGCGTCGGCTACCTGCTGAAAGAGCACCGGAGTCTCGTCGACGCCTCGCTCGTCATCAATCCCGACGGCGGGGAAGCGGCCATGAAGAAGGGCAAACGGCTCTACGTCGGCGTGCAGACGAGCGAGAAGATCTTCCTCACCTTCGAGCTCGAGACGACCGACAAGGGCGGCCACAGCTCGCGGCCGACGGCTGAGAATCCGATTTACCGGATGGCGGCCGGGCTCGAGCGGCTGTCGAAGCACCGGTTTCCGCTGCATCTGACCGACACGACGAGGCTGTACTTCGAACGCCGGGCGGGCATCGAGACGGGTCAGGTGGCGGCCGACATGCGCGCGATTCTCAGGACGCCGCCGGACGCCGCCGCCGTCGATCGCCTCTCGTCGGACGTCGAGACGAACATCCAGCTCCGCACCACCTGCACGACGACGATGATCGACGGCGGACATGCGGAGAACGCGCTGCCGCAGCGCGCGCATGCGCTCGTGCAGTGCCGGCTGATTCCCGGCGAAACGCAGGACTCGACCGCCGCCGCGCTCCGCACGGCCCTTGCCGATCCGAAGATCGCGATTCGCGTGAAGACCCCGGCGGTCGCCAGCCCGGAGTCGAAGCCCTCGCCGGACATCTTCGGCATGGTCGAGAACGTCGTGCACGCGATGTGGCCCGGCGTGATCGTCCTTCCGGAGATGAGCCCGGGCGCGACCGACAGCGTCTACACGCGCGGCGCCGGCATGCCGAGCTACGGCATCGACGGGATGTTCGACGACCTGGACGATGCACGGGCGCACGGCAAAGACGAACGGATCGGCGTCGCGGCGTTCGCCGAAGACGTCGAGTTCACGTACCGCATCATGCGTGCGGCGGGCGGGTTGCACTGATGAAGCAACGAATCGCGTTCGCGCTCTTCACGGCCGCCGCGGCGTTCATCGCCGCCTGCGGCCAGACGAGCGGCGGCAACAAGCCGCCGCAGGAGCAGATCGACGTCGTGAGCATCCGCAGCGAGCTGCTGCAGATTGCGCGCGCCGAGCAGACCTATCTCGTCATGCACTCGAGCTACGGCAGCCTCGAGGATCTCCAGAACGAGAAGCTGCTGGCCGACGCGCCCGATCGCAGGGGCTACACGTTTTCGCTGTCGATCAACGGCACGGACGGCTTCGTCGTGACCGCGTCGCCGGCCGATCAGGGGAAAGCGAACTGGCCGACGCTGACCGTCGATCAGACACAGCAGATCAGCGAGAAGCCGAAAGCCGAGTGAGCTGACGTGTATCCTCACAAGTCTCTCAAAGACGTCATGAACGTCGACGACCTCGTGTCGCGCCTCTCGAAGATCGCGCCCGACAGCCCGCGCCAGTGGGGCACGATGACGCCGCACCAGATGCTCTGCCATGTGAGCGACTCGTTCCTGTCGGTGCTCGGCGATCGCGCCGTCAAGTCGCGCGAGACGTTCCTGTCGCGCAACGTCGTGAAATGGATCGCGCTGCACACGAGGCTGCCGTGGCCGCACGGCGTGGCGACGACGCCGGAGAACGACCAGAAGGCCGGCGGCACCAGGCCCGTCGAGTTCGAGCGCGATCGGGAGAAGGCGCTCGACCTGCTCCGGCGTTTCGTGCAGCCCGGCACGGAGTACGCCCGGCATCCCGGCTTCGGCGCGATGTCGCGCGACGAGTGGATGCTGTGGGGCTACGGCCACGTCGATCACCACCTCCGCCAGTTCGGTGGTTGAACGCTGAACCTGAACCCTGAACCCTGAAC
>DATNBT010000290.1:0-4435 GCA_035571855.1 Vicinamibacterales bacterium | reverse complement strand
GGCAGAAATCCCGGCACGTCCTCGAACGTCACGAGCGGGATGTTGAACGCGTCGCAGAAGCGGACGAACCGCGCGCCTTTGAGCGACGCGTCGATGTCCAGCGTGCCGGCGAGCACCGCCGGCTGGTTGGCGACGACGCCGACGGGCCGTCCGTCGAGGCGCGCGAAGCCGACGATGATGTTCTTCGCGTACTGCTGATGGACTTCGAGGAAGTAGCTCTCGTCGGCGACCGAGTGAATCAGGTCGAGCATGTCGTACGGCTGCGTGGGCGACGCGGGCACGAGGGTGTCGAGCGCCACGTCCTCGCGATCCGCCGGGTCGTTGGTCGTCACGCGCGGCGGATCGTCGAGGTTGTTCGACGGCAGGAACGACAGCAGATCGCGGATGAGCGCGAGGCACGCCCGGTCGTCCTCCGACTCGAAGTGCGCGACGCCGCTCTTCGCGTTGTGCGTGTCGGCGCCGCCGAGATCTTCCTTGGTGACTTCCTCGTGCGTGACCGTCTTGATCACGTCGGGCCCGGTCACGAACATGTAGCTCGTGCCCTTCACCATCGCGATGAAGTCGGTGATGGCCGGCGAGTAGACGGCGCCCCCGGCGCACGGCCCCATGATCGCGGAGATCTGCGGGATGACGCCCGAGGCCAGCGTGTTGCGGAGGAAGATGTCCGCGTAGCCGCCGAGCGACATCACGCCTTCCTGGATGCGCGCGCCGCCGGAGTCGTTCAGCCCGACGATCGGCGCGCCGAGCTTCATCGCGAGATCCATGATCTTCACGATCTTCGCGGCGTTGGTTTCGGAGAGCGATCCGCCGAAGACGCTGAAGTCCTGCGCGAAGGCGAACACCTGGCGTCCGTCGATGAGTCCGTGGCCGGAGACGACGCCGTCGCCGGGGACGATCCGCTCCGCCATCCCGAAATCGGTACAGCGGTGCGTGACGAGCTGGTCGAGTTCTTCGAACGTGCCGGGATCGAACAGCAGCTCGATCCGCTCGCGCGCGGTGAGCCTGCTCAGGCCTTCACCGCCTGCGATTTCTCCCAGTCCTTCAGGAAGTTCTCGAGGCCGATGTTCGTGAGCGGATGGTTGTAGAGCATCTCGATCACCTTCGGCGGCGCCGTCACGATGTCGGCGCCCATCTTCGCGGCTTCGACGATGTGCATCGGATGGCGGGCGCTGGCGACGAGGACTTCCGTCTTGTAGCTGTAGTTCCTGTAGATCTGGACGATGTCGCGGACCATCTCCATGCCGTTGGTCGAGATGTCGTCGAGGCGCCCGACGAACGGGCTGATGTAGGTGGCGCCGGCCTTCGCCGCGAGCAGCGCCTGCGCGGGCGAGAAGCACAGCGTGACGTTCACCTTGATGCCTTCGCCGGACAGCGCCTTGCACGCCTTGATGCCCTCTTTCGTGAGCGGCACCTTCACCACCATGTGCGGGTCGAGCTTCGCGATGTCGTGGCCCTCGCGCATCATGCCGGCGAAGTCGGTCGCCGTCACCTCGCCGCTCACGGGTCCTTTGACAATCTCGCAGATCTTCTTGAGGTTCTGTTTGAAGTCGCCCGGCTCCTTCGCGAGCAGCGACGGGTTCGTCGTCACGCCGTCGAGAATGCCGAGGTCGGCGATCGCCTGGATGTCCTTGATGCTGCCGGTGTCGACAAAGATCTTCATGATTCAGAAATGATAGCTCACCGTGCCGTCTCTGAAACAGCGTTGCTGAGCGGTCCGGCGTTGCCGGCCTTGTCGACCGCCTGCACGGCGTAGGTGAACCGCAGGCCCGCGCGGACGTTGTCGAAAAACGACGCGTCGGTCACCGGCGTCGTCGTGATGCGCTGCAGCTGCGCGTCGCCGATCGCCCTCCAGATGAAGTAGCCCGCGAGATCCGGCTCCGTGTTGGCCTCCCAGATCAGGTTGATGGCGCCCTCGGTCGCGACCGCATTCAACCCCTTCGGCGCCGCCGGCGGGAACGTGTCGACGAGCATGCGGCACGCGGGGCCCGACGCGTCGCTCTCGATCGGCACGCGCGCGATCGTCTCGACGGCACGCACGAGGTAACAGCGCTCCGTGCCCCAGTCCATCCGCGTGTCTTCGTAGCCGAATTCCCTGATCGGCGCGTCGTTCAGCTTCTGCGCCGTCTTCGCGTCGTAGAGGTTGTAGGTGACGGCCGGCTGGAGCGGGCCGAACGTCCGCGACGGCAGCACCTCCGCCGACTCGACGGTGTTCGTCACGGGAGGCTTCCACGTGATCGTGATCTTCTTCTCGTCGTACGCGATCTCGATGGACGGCGGCGGTGGCGGCGGCAGCTGCAGCGGCACCGACACGCGTTTGGAGAACTGTCCGGGCCTGCCCCGCTTGTCGACGCCCACGCCGACGTACGTCCGCAGCTCCGTCGACGCGGGCGGGCCGAGCAGCGGCCTGTCGACGTCGCTGCCGGCGTCGAGGACTTTCGCGGTGATCACCTCGGCGACCGACGACGACGCGCCCTGGTCGAGGCCTTCGCCCTCGGGGGCGTCGGCGTTCTCGGCCGGCTCGTCCTTTTCGGCCGCGTCGTTCGGATCGCGCGGCGCCTTCACCGGCACGCTCGCGACCTTCGTGCCGCGCTTCATGATCTCGGCGTCGGTCATCGCGGGACGCGCCCCGTTCACGGCGTAGATGTCCACGCGCGTGACGTTCGCCGGACGCGAGCCGTCCATGTTGGCGGCGGGAGCGGTCAGCCCGATCTCGACGTCGGAGCCGCGGCGGTCGGCGGTGATGACCGGCGCGACGGGGGTGCGGATGATGGGCGGGAGCGGGGGACCTTTCTGGCCGCAGGAGATCGCAGAGACGATCGTCAACACAGAGAACGCGGAGAACACAGAGAAAACCCTTGAAGGTCTTTCGTCTCCGCGTTCTCCGCGTTCTCTGTGTTTAACCCGTCTCTGCGTCCTCACAGAATGTATCGGGAAAGATCCTCGTTCTTCACGATATCCGCAAGCATTTTCTCGACGTACTCCTCGTCGATGACGACGCGCTTGTTGGCGAGATCCGGGCCTTCGAACGACACCTCGTCGAGCAGCTTCTCCATCACCGTGTGCAGCCGCCGCGCGCCGATGTTCTCGGTGCGTTCGTTCACGCGCGTCGCGAAGTCCGCGATCTTCTGAATCGCGTCGCCGGTGAACGTCAGCGTGATGCCCTCGGTGTCCATCAGCGCCGTGTACTGCTTGACGAGCGCGCTGCGCGGCTCGGTGAGAATGCGCACGAACTCGTCGCGGCCGAGGGCTTCGAGCTCGACGCGGATCGGGAAGCGGCCCTGCAGCTCCGGAATGAGGTCCGACGGCTTGCTGACGTGAAACGCGCCCGCGGCGATGAACAGGATGTGATCGGTCTTCACCATCCCGTACTTCGTGTTCACCGTCGTGCCTTCGACGATCGGCAGGATGTCGCGCTGCACGCCTTCGCGGCTGACGTCGGGCCCGTGGCCGCCTTCGCGTCCCGCGATCTTGTCGATCTCGTCGATGAAGATGATGCCCGCCTGCTCGACGCGATCGACGGCCGTCCGCGCGACGCTGTCCATGTCGATCAGCTTCGTCTCCTCTTCCTGCGTGAGGTACTCGAGCGCTTCCGGCACCTTCATCTTCCGCTTCTTCGTCTTGCCCTGGAAGAGGCCCGGCAGCATGTCCTTGAGATTGATGTCGACTTCCTCGACGGAGGTGCCCGTGACGATCTCGAGCGACGGGAACGACTTGTCGCGCGCGTCCACTTCGACGACGCGTCCGTCGAGCTGCCCGGTGTGGAGCTGCTCGCGGAAGCGTTCGCGTGTGCGGTGCTGCGCGTCGCGTACCGCCACGGCGTCTTCATCCGGCGCGACCGGCCGCGTCGGCGGGAGCAGCAGGTCGAGCAGGCGGTCCTCGGCGTTCTGCGCCGCCTTGGTATGTACTTCCTCGAGCCGTTCCTCGCGGACCATGTCGATGCCGAGCTCGACGAGATCGCGCACCATCGACTCGACGTCGCGCCCGACGTAGCCGACCTCGGTGAACTTGCTCGCCTCGACTTTCACGAACGGCGACTGCGCGAGGCGCGCCAGGCGCCGCGCGATCTCCGTCTTGCCGACGCCGGTCGGCCCGATCATCAGGATGTTCTTCGGCGCGATCTCTTCGGCGAGATCCGGCGACAGCTTCTGCCGCCGCATGCGGTTGCGCAGCGCGATCGCGACCGCGCGCTTGGCGGCCGCCTGGCCGACGACGTACTTGTCGAGCTCGGCGACGATCTGCCGCGGCGTGAGCGACCTGAGCGCGCTCGCCGTTCGTTCAGGAAGAAAAATTGCCATTCGTCGTTCGTCTCATAACTCTTCGATCGTGAGATTCGGGTTCGTAAAAATGCAGATGTCCGCCGCGATTGCCATCGCTTCCGTCGCAATCCCACGAGCGTCAAGCTTGCTGTGCCTGGCGAGCGCTCTCGCGGCAGCCA
>DATNBT010000289.1:0-2303 GCA_035571855.1 Vicinamibacterales bacterium | reverse complement strand
CGCCTCCGCGGACATCTGCGTCGTCATGGCGGTGACCGACAGGGCGGCTGGACCGAAAGGCATCTCCGCGTTCGTCGTGGAGCGCGGCACGCCGGGCATGAGCGCGGGCAAGAAAGAAGACAAGCTCGGCATGCGCGCGAGCGAGACGACCGAGCTCGTCTTCGACAACTGCCGCGTGCCGGCCGGCCAGATGATTGGCGCCGAGGGACAGGGGTTCGTCGGCGCCATGCAGGTGCTCGATGCCGGACGCATCGGCATCGCCGCGCTGTCGGTCGGCCTCGCGCAGGGCGCGTACGAAGCGAGCCTGTCGTACGCGCACGAGCGGACGGCGTTCGGCAAGACCATCGATCGCTTCCAGGCGATTCAGTGGAAGCTCGCCGACAACGCGACCCGGATCGAAGCCGCGCGGCTGATGACGTACCGCGCGGCGGCGCTGAAGGATCGCGGCGAGCGGTTGACGCTCGAGAGCGCGATGGCCAAGCTCTATGCCAGCGAGATCGCCGTGCAGGCGGCCGACGACTGCGTCCAGATCCACGGCGGGTACGGTTTCGTGAAAGACTATCCGGCCGAGAAGTTCTTCCGCGACGTGAAACTCACCACCATCGGCGAAGGGACGAGCGAGATCCAGCGGCTCGTCATTGCACGGCACCTGCTCGCGTGAGCGGCCTGGACAAGCTTGCCGGGCGCGTGATCGCGGGCGACGCGCGCGCGATTGCCCGCGCGATCTCGCTGGTGGAGGACGAGACCGACGAGGGGAAAGCGCTCCTCGGCGAGATGTCGGCGCGCGGGCGGCACGCGTACCGTATCGGCGTCACGGGACCGCCGGGAGCGGGGAAGAGCACGCTCGTCGACAGGCTCGCAGCGGCGCTGCGCAGCCCCGAGCGAAGTCGAGGAGCGGCCACCGTGGGGATTCTCGCCGTCGATCCGTCGAGCCCGTTCTCTGGCGGCGCGGTGCTCGGCGATCGTGTGCGTATGCAGTCGCACTCGGCCGACGAAGGCGTGTTCATTCGCAGCATGGCGACGCGCGGACACCTGGGCGGGCTCGCCCGCGCGACGGCGGATGCGGCGACGGTGCTCGACGCCGCCGGCAAGGACTACGTCATCATCGAAACGGTCGGCGTCGGCCAGGCGGAAGTGGACATCGTCCGCGCCGCCGACGTCACGATCGTCGTGCTGGTGCCCGGCGCGGGCGACGACGTGCAGGCGCTGAAGGCCGGCATCATGGAGATCGCGAACATCTTCGTCGTGAACAAAGCGGACCGTGAAGGCGCGGATCGCGTCGTGTCGGGCATCGAGTCGTACTTGTCGCTCGAGTCGAAGGGCGTCCGTCCGGTGATCGTGAAGACGGTCGCGACCACCGGCGAAGGCGTTCCTGAGCTGGTGGACGCCATCGATACATTCAGAGCGCAGGCGAAGACATGAAGGCCGTGCTCGATCACGTCGGCATCGCGGTGAAGGATCTCGACGCGGCGCTCGCGTTCTATCGCGACGCGCTCGGCCTGCACGTCGAGGTGCCCGAAGACGTCGCGTCGCAGCGCGTGCGCGCGCATTTCATCCCGGCGGGACAGTCGGCGCTCGAACTGCTCGAAGCGACGGCGTCGGACTCGGCCATCGCGAAGTACGTCGGGAAGCGCGGCCCGGGGCTGCATCACATCACCTTGCGGGTCGATGACATCGGCGGCGCGCTCCAGCAGTTGAAGGCGCGCGGCGTGCGGCTGATCGACGAGCAGCCCCGTCCGGGCGCGGAAGGCGCGCTTGTCGCGTTCATTCATCCGAGCGCCGCCCACGGAGTCCTCGTCGAGTTGAAGCAGGACGTTCGCAGCGTCCGGCTTCAGCCGGACCTCGACGCCACGAAAGTGCGGCGGTTCGCGCTCGGCGACCTGGAATTGATTGCCCTGTTCGACGGGTTCTTCAGGCTCGACGGCGGCGCGATGTTCGGCGTCGTGCCGAAGCCGCTGTGGGAGAAGAAGACGGCGGCCGACGATCGCAACCGGATCCTGCTCGGCATGCGCCCGCTCATCGTCCGCGGCAACCGGACGATGCTGATCGACGCCGGGCTCGGCGGCAAAGACGACGCGAAGTTCCATGACATCTACGGCGTGGACCGCTCGCGCAACCTCGATCACACGCTGGCGGAGGCGGGTCTGCGACGCGAAGACATCGACATCGTCCTCGCCTCTCACCTGCACTTCGATCACTGCGGCGGCTTTACGTATCGGGACAGCGCCGGCACCGTGCGGCCGACGTTTCCGCGCGCGCAGTACGTCGTCCGGCGCGGCGAATGGGAAGACGCCACGCATCCG
>DATNBT010000288.1:0-2877 GCA_035571855.1 Vicinamibacterales bacterium | reverse complement strand
CGGATCGGCTGCAGGTCGTCGAGGATCCACAGCGATCGCCCGTGCGTGGCGAGCACAAGGTTGTCGTCCTTCACCTGCAGGTCGTGCACCGCAACGGTCGGCAGGTTGAGCTGCAGCGGCTGCCAGTTCTGCCAGTGGTCGGACGAGAACATTACGCCGCGCTCGGTGCCGAGATAGAGCTGTCCGCGCTTCTTCGGATCTTCGCGCACGGCGTGCAGGTAGACGTCGGGGGCGAGACCGCCGTCGATGCGCTTCCACGACTGGCCCAGGTCGGTCGTCGCGTAGAGATACGGCCGCATGTTGTCGAGCCGGTGCGCGTCGACCACGACGAACGCGGTGTTGGCGTCGAACGGCGACGGCTCGATCATGCTGACCGTGCCCCATTCCGGGAACTCGGGCATCGCCGCGGTGACGTTCTTCCAGGTCTTGCCGTCGTCGGTAGTCACGTGCACGAGGCCGTCGTCGCTGCCGGCCCAGATCAGTCCCTTCTGCTTCGGGGACTCGGCAATCGCGAACACGGTGCAGTAGGTCTCGACGCCGGTGTTGTCGCCGGTGATCGGCCCGCCCGCCCATTTCTGTTTCGACTTGTCGTTGCGCGTGAGGTCGGGGCTGATCGCCTGCCACGTCTGCCCGCCGTCGCGGGTGCGGAAGACCACCTGCGCGCCGTGGTAGACGACCTTCGGATCGAAGGGGGATCCCGAGATCGGCGCGGTCCACTGAAAGCGGTATTTCATGTCCTCGCCGCCCTTGCCCGACGGGTTCTCGGGCCAGGCGCTCACGTTGCGCGACTCCTTGGTGCGGTAGTCGTAGCGCGTGATGATGCCGAGGTATTCGCCGGCGTAGACGATGTTCGGATCGCTCGGGTCGGAGTAGACGTGCCCGGCTTCGCCGCCGCCGACGTCGTGCCAGTCGGTGAGGTGGATGGTGTTGGCCAGGCTGTCGCTCGGTCCCTGGGCGGTGCCGAGGTCCTGCATCGCCCCGGCGACCCAGTAGGGACGGCGGGTGTCGACCGACACGTGGTAGAACTGCGAAATCGGCAGCGGCGGCGCGTACCAGTTCGCGCCGCCGTTGCGGCTGATGTGGACGCCGCCGTCGTTGGCGACGATCATCCGCTTCGGGTCCGTCGGGTCGAACCACAGGTCGTGGTTGTCGCCGTGCGCGACCCCCTTGACGTATTCGATCGTGCGGCCGCCGTCGATCGTCTTCAGCATCGGCACCTGCGGGAACCACACCTCGTTCGGGTTCGTCGGGTGCACGGTCAGCGTGGTGTAGTACCAGGCGCGCTGCCGCAGCGCCCGCGACGCGCTCGCCAGCTCCCAGCTGTCGCCGCCGTCGTCCGATCGGAACAATCCGCCCTTCTCGGCCTCGATCAGCGCGTAGACGCGGCGGCCGTCCGACGGCGCGACCGCGACGCCGACCTTGCCCCAGATGCCTTCCGGCAGTCCCTTGCCGGTGAGTTGCTTCCACGTGTCGCCGCCATCGCGGGAGACGTAGAGCCCGCTGCCGGGGCCGCCGCTCTGCAGGTCCCACGGATAGCGGCGCGCCTGCCACAAGCCGGCGAACAGCGTGTTGGGGTTCGACGGATCCATCGCGACGTCGGACGCGCCGGTGTCGCTGTCCTTCTTCAGCACCTGCTGCCAGCTCTTGCCGCCGTCTTTCGTCCGATACACGCCGCGCTCGGGATTCGGGCCGAACGCGTGGCCGAGCACCGCGGCGAACGCGATGTCGGCGTTCTTCGGATGGACGACCATCGTCCCGATCTGCCCTTCCTGCGTCCACACGTGCGTCCAGCTCTTGCCGGCGTCGATCGACTTGTAGATCCCGTTGCCGGCGCCGACGTTGCCGCGGATGTTCGCTTCACCAGAGCCGACGTAGATCACGTTGGCATCGCTGGGAGCGACCGCGATCGATCCGATGGAAGAGATCGGCTGGTCGTCGAAGACGGACTTCCACGTGGTGCCGCCGTCCGACGACATCCACACGCCGCCCGACGCCGTCGCGGCGTAATAGAGGAGCGGATTGCCCGGCACGCCGGTCGCGCGCGCCACGCGTCCGCCCGCGGCGGGGCCGATGTTGCGGTACTTGAGCGCCTTGAATTGCTTGGGTGATTCCGGCTTGTCGGGCTTCTGCCCGTCCTGGGCCTGCACGGACACGACGCACGCCGCGGCACACACCGCGGCGAGGGCACGTTTGAAAGAGCGCATGCGCGAGTCTAGCGTACGGCGCGAGCCGTTCTGTGGCTTCCGCCTTCAGGCGGAAGTCCGGGTCCGCCGCTTACCAGATTCGCGCGCGGGCGCCGGGCGCGAGAAAGTACTTTCCGCCGGTGAGCCCGAACGCGGTGTACCACGCGTCGACGTTCCGGAGCGGGCCGATGATGCGGAAACGAGCCGGCGTGTGCGGGTCGGCGGCCATCTGGCTGCGCATCGCGTCTTCGCGTTCCTTGCTGCGCCACGACTGCGCGAATGCCAGGAAGAAGCGCTGGTCGCCGGTGAAGCCGTCCAGCACTGGCGCCGAGCTGCCGCCCAGCGAGGCGTGATACGCGTCGTAGGCGACGAGCACGCCGGCCATGTCGGCGATGTTCTCGCCCATGGTGAGCTGTCCGTTGACGTGCATGCCCGGCACCGGTTCGTAGGCGTCGTACTGTGCGCCGAAGATCTTCGCCTGGGCGTCGAAGCGATCGGCGTCCGCCTTCGTCCACCAGTCGCGGACCGCGCCGGTCGCGTCGATCTTGCGTCCCTGGTCGTCGAAGCCGTGGCTGATCTCGTGTCCGATCACCGAGCCGATGGCGCCGTAGTTCACCGCGGGATCGGCGTTGGGATCGAAGAACGGCGGCTGCAGGATGCCGGCGGGGAAGACGATCTTGTTCTCGAGGCCGCC
>DATNBT010000287.1:0-5887 GCA_035571855.1 Vicinamibacterales bacterium | reverse complement strand
CATCCTGCGGCTGCGGCAAGCGTGAGGGTGTCGGGAGATGGGCGCGCCGAGGTGGTATTCGACGCGCCTCAGATTGCGATCACGCCGGGCCAGGCCGCCGTCTTTTATGACGGCGACGTCGTCCTCTGCGGGGGGTGGATCGACTAGGGATTTGGGATTACTGCTGCTGCGTCTCCGCGGACGCCGCCCGGTTGCCGCCCGTTCCGAAAATCCTGCGGCCGTCGGCCATCGTGATCGTCGCCTGACCGACGTTCATCGACGTCGCGCTCTTCGCGCGGATGCCCTTCACCGTGACGACGTCGCCGACGTGCAGCGTGTCCTTGCGCCAGCCCTGGCGGAACAGCGCGTTCGGCGGTCCGCCCTCGACGCGGTACACGAGCGTCTTCCCGTCGGCGCCGGTGGTCTCGACGCTGGTGTAGATGTGCGGGTTGGTCCACTCGATCTTCTTCACCGCGCCCTTGAACTCGATGGGCTGGTTCGGATCGAACTCCGCGACGATCGAGTGATGCGCGAACGCGGGGATCGCAATCGCCAGCAGCGCCGCCGTCATGAACGCTTTCATCGTGCCTCCTGAGCTCTGAACGCTGAACCCTGAACCCTGAACCATTTACTCGTCGTCCTCCGGCGCGTGCCACACCTTGATCGCGCCGTTCAGAATGTTCGCGAGGTTATTCTCCTCGCACGAGTACTCCATGATCACGTCGCCCGCCGGCTTGAGGCGCCACGTGCGGACGTTCATCCAGTCGCGCGTGTACGTCTTCGGGTCGTGCACCGTCACCGTGTGCGCGATCGTGTTCGAATCGGTACGCGTGAACGTGTTGGTCAGCACCATGCCCTTGCTGTGCGGGTGGCCGTTCGTGTCGAGCTTCGTGTAGCCGTTGAAGCCCTTCGTCGTGACGACGAGCGTGTCGCCTTCCCAGTGCCCCACCGACACGCCGTTCCACGCCTCCGGCAGATCCTCGGGCCACTTGAACTTGTCGTTCGTCGGAATCCAGTGGAACCAGGTGTTCTGCTCGAAGAGCAGGGCGACCGCATCGGTGCTCTGCAGGATCTGCGTGCCGTGCGGAGAATTGATGTTGCGCGACATGCCGAACGGGAGGCAGTTGCCCGTGTAGTCGCCCTTGCCGACCGGGTCGTACTGCTTCCACTGCTTCAGGCCCCATTCGGTGTACGGCAAATCGAACGTCCGCTTCGGATCGACCGCATCCTTCAGCGCTTCGCCCTGCCGCGCGAACGTCAGCGGCTGCCGCGTCATCGGGTCGACGACGCGCATCGCCATGTTCGGCGTGTACGGATTGTTCCAGTGCCCGCTCAGGTCCGGCTTTCCGTTCGGCAGACGCGGCGCCGGGCCGGCCGGCGCTGCGGGGGCCGCGGCTCCCCGTCCCCGTTGCGCGTTTACCGCGGGCGCGCACAACAACAGCGCGCCAGCAACGACTGTGTAGAGCGACCCTTTCAGGGTCGCGGAGATCGCGGCGGTCGCCGAGGTCGCGGTCTTTGCCCTCTTCATGCGCGAGAGTCTACTCCCAAACCGGCGTTTTCATGCTCCGGCACGCCTTCCAGGTACCGCTCGGCATCCAGCGCCGCCATACACCCCGATCCGGCGGCGGTGATGGCCTGACGATAGACGTGATCCTGGACGTCGCCGCAGGCAAACACACCGGGCACGCTCGTCTTCGCGCCGTCGTGCGTAACCAGGTAGCCGCTCTTGTCCATGTCGAGCTGGCCTTTGAACAGCGACGTGTTCGGCGTGTGCCCGATCGCGACGAAGACGCCGGTCAGCGGCACTTCCTTCTTCGCGCCGTTCTTGTGGCGGACGACCATGCCGGTCACTTCGCCTTTGCCCGTGTCCCGAATCTCGTCGATCTCGTAGCCGAGCAGCCAGTCGATCTTCGAATTCGCGCGCGCCTTGTCCTGCATGATCTTCGACGCGCGCAGTTCCTCGCGTCGATGGACGATGGTGACCTTCGTCGCGAACTTGGTGAGGAAGATCGCTTCTTCCATCGCCGAGTCGCCGCCGCCGACGACCGCGATTTCGTGGCCCCGGAAGAAGAAGCCGTCGCACGTCGCGCAGGTGGAGACGCCGTGGCCCATGAGCGTGCGCTCGGATGGCAGGCCGAGCAGCCGCGCCGACGCGCCGGTCGCGATGATCAGCGTCTTCGCTTTGTATTCTTTGTCGTCGGTCTTGACCGTGAACGGCCGCTTCACGAGATCGACGCTCGCGACGTGGCCCTGAATGATCTCCGTCCCGAAGCGCTCCGCCTGGGCGCGCATCTCGCCCATCAGCTCCGGTCCCATGATGCCGTCGCGGTACCCTGGAAAGTTCTCGACGAGGGTGGTCAGCATCAGCTGGCCGCCGGCTTCGAGGCCTTCGATGAGAAGCGGCTGGAGATTCGCGCGCGCGGTATAGAGAGCGGCGGTCAGGCCCGCGGGGCCTGACCCGATGATGATGACATTACGTGTGTCGGACATCAGACGTGCCGGTCGAGAACCTTCTTCAGTTCTTCTTTCGGCGTCAGCCCGACGACCTGCTCGACGACCTGGCCGCCCTTGAAGACGAGCATGGCCGGGATGCCGCGGATCTGGAACTTGAACGCCGTGTTCGGGTTTTCGTCGACGTTCAGCTTGCCGATCGTGACCTTGCCGTTGTACTCGCTCGCGAGCGCGTCGATGGTCGGCGCGAGGCGCTTGCAGGGGCCGCACCACTCCGCCCAGAAGTCCACGAGCACGGGCTGCCCCGATTTCATCACCGTCTCTTCGAAGTTTGAATCCGTAAACGTCTGCACGTTCTCTGCGGCCATCGTCGTCTCCTGAGCCCTAGCCCCTAGTCTCTAGCCCCTGCGTGATCGCACGTCCGTATATTGTGACGTACTCCCGGGCCGAATGGTCCCATGAGTTGTCCTGCCGCATGCCTTCTTCCTGAAGAGCGCGCCAGCGGTTTCTGGCCCCGAACGTCACAATCGCCCGGCTGAGCGTCGTCAGAAACGCGGCCGGCGAGTACTCGCGGAAGACAAAGCCCGTCACGCCGTCCTTCACCGTGTCGGCAAGGCCTCCGACGGCGCGAACGACCGGAATCGTGCCGTACCGAAGGCTGTACATCTGGTTCAACCCGCAGGGCTCGAACTTCGACGGCATCAGAAAGATGTCCGCGCCGGCCTCGATGAGATGCGCGAGCGGCTCGTCGAACCCCACGTTGACGGCGATGCGATCGGGATGCCGCGCGGCCAGCGACCGCCACATGTCCTGATAGCGGGGGTCGCCGGTCCCGAGCACGACAAAGGAGGCGTTGAGCTCCCCTAGCCGATCGGACACCGCTTCGATCAGATCCAGTCCCTTCTGGTCGACCATGCGCGAGATCATGCCGACGAGCGGACGCGACACCGTGGCGTCGTCCACCGGCAGACCGTAGCGCGCGAGGACGGCGCGCTTCGAAGCGGCCTTTCCCTCCAGATGTCGCGCGTCGAACGGGGCCGGCAGGTCGGGGTCGTGCGCCGGATCCCACACGCGGGTGTCGATGCCGTTGAGGATGCCGGCGAGATCCGCGCTGCGCGCGCGCAGGATGCCGTCGAATCCGAATCCAAACTCCGGCGTCTGGATTTCCGCGGCGTACGTGCGGCTCACCGTCGTGATGATCGCCGAGTCGACGATGCCGCCTTTCAGGAGGCTGATGCGGCCCCAGAACTCCAGGCGATCCATCGAGAGCTCGTCCCATCCGAGATCGAGCCGCGGAAGCCAGTCGGACTCGAACACGCCCTGATACGCGAGGTTGTGAATCGTCATCACCGACGGCACGCCGCGCAGTAGCGGATGCGACGCATAGAGGCGCCGCAGATACACGGGCGCGAGCCCGGCCTGCCAGTCGTGCGCGTGCACGACGGACGGCGCCACGCCGACGCGGATCGTCCACTCGAGCGCCGCGCGCGCGAGCACCGCGAAACGGCGCGGGCTGTCGGCGTAGTCGGCGCCGGCCGCGCCGTACAGCGCCTCGCGGTCGTACAACTCGGGACAGTCGATGAAGATCACCCGCGCGCCATCACCAAGCGGCGCTTCGTACACGCCGATCTCGCGCGTGAATCCTCCGACGGCGACCGGGAAGCGCGCCGTCAGCGTGCCCGCGTCGACGCCGCGATAGCGCGGCATGACGAGCGTCGCGTCCCAGCCGAGCCGCGCGAGCGCCGGAGGCAGCGCGCCGAGCACGTCGGCAAGTCCTCCGGTCTTTGCGAAGGGAACGGCTTCGGAGCCCACGATGAGGACGGACGGCATGAGGGATATACAATCGCATAAGTGTCCGATCAGCCGCAGCCGCCGCCGGATCGTCCCCTGCGTCCTCCGCGGGCGGAAACACGTGAAGTCATCGCGCTGAAGGAACTCAAAGCGGCGCAGCCCGACCTCGCCACAGCCGTCGACATGCAGATCGCTCTCGTCGACATGCAGCGGCGGATGCAGTCGCGCGTGCCGCTGCCGTGGATCTCGGCCGACGACGAGTGGCTGCAGCAGCAGGAGAAACGGGGCCGCGCGCTCGTGCGTTTCGGCGACATCCCGCTCGACTGGACCGACTTCCGTCTGATCTTCAGGCAGACCGCCGACGTCCTGCTGCGCTTCGATGCGCTCGAGGCGGCCGATCACGGCGCGATCGTCGCGCTCGCGCGCGAAGGCAACGCGCTCGAGCCGGTGGTCGAGCAGTGGTACGCCGCGACCTCAGGCGCGGTCAGCGAACGTCCCGACGGTCTTCCGCCGAGCATCGATCACGTGCTGGTGCTCGCGATGCGGCCGTTTCTCGCGCGATGCGCGGAAGTGCTGCGGCAGCGAGCGCCGCTCACGACGGCACACCGGTTGTGCCCGTTCTGCGGCTGGGAACCCGACTTCGCCGTGATTACGCCGAGCGCCGAGCGTCATCTGATCTGCGGCCGCTGCAGCGCGCAGTGGCCGTTCCCGGCGCTGACCTGTCCGTACTGCAACAACGACGATCGCTCGCGCATCACGTCGTTTGCGACGCGCGACGGCCGCTACCGCGTGTACGGCTGCGACGTCTGCCACCGCTACCTCAAGGCGTACGACGGCCGCCAGGCGGCGCGCCCCGTGATAGTCGTCGTCGATACGATCGCCACGCTGCCGCTCGACGCGGCCGCGATGCAGCGCGGCTACAACTAGAAGTTAGAGAACACCGAGCGTCCGCCTGAAGGCGGACTCTACTGAGAGTCGGCCGGGCCGGCCGCGATTGCGGCGGGCGGCGCCGGCGCTTTGGCCGTCGTCGTCGCGAAGAGCGACGACGCCTTGGTGGAGAGCCAGTCGAAGAGATTCTGCGTTTCGTTGAACCGGCCCGCGTTGCTGCGCGCGCCGAGGACGACGACGGCGACTTGCTGGTTGCTGGACGGCAGGCGCAGCAGCGTCGCGAGGCAGTAGCCCGCGGCGTGGATGAACCCCGTCTTGCCCGCGAGCACGTCGACGCCCGGCTTGCCGAGCAGGTGGTTCGTGCTGTGGACCGTCACCGGACGGCGGCCGATCATGATGCTGTATTCAGGCGTGCGCATGACCGACGCGATGCGCTCGTCGTTCGAGACGAACGTGACGAGCCGCGCCATGTCGTACGCCGACGACACGTTCTCCGAGAGCAGGCCCGACGGATCCGCATAATGCGTCGCCGTGAGGCCGAGGTCGGCGGCCTTCTCGTTCATGCGGCCGATGAAGCCGTCGGAGCCGTACGGCGAGATGCGCGCGATCGCGCGCGCCGCCGCGTTGTCCGACGCGATCAACAGCAGATGCATCAGCTCGTCGGCGGTCACGCGATCGTTCGCGCGCAGCTTCGTCGTCGACGCCTGGAACACGTCGCTTCTCGCAATCAGCACGTCCTGATTCAGATCGGGATTGGTTTCCATGAACACGACCGCGG
>DATNBT010000286.1:0-2916 GCA_035571855.1 Vicinamibacterales bacterium | reverse complement strand
CAAGCCGATTTGATGATTACTGAGCTTCAAGTACGTCAGAACTTGAGCGAGATGCAGCGGGTGCAGTTTTTCCACCGCCTTCAGCTCAACGATGACGCATTTTCCGACAAGGAAATCGATTCGATACCCCGCATCGACCTGAATCCCGTCATATACCACCGGCAGCCGCAGCTGATGGTCGAATTCAATGCCATCTTTTGTGAACTGATACCGCAGGCACGCGTCGTACGTACTCTCGAGGCATCCTGCGCCCAGAGCGGTGTGCACTTTCATGGCAGCGCTCAGAACCTGCTCGGTGATCTTTTCGTGAAGCACGACGTCTGTCCTCCTTTCCTCCTGTCCTCCGTGGTGGAGAGTTTTTCGATGGTGGAGAGCGTGCTGCAATCTCCGGTCCTCTGATGCCCTCTGTATCTCCACGCTGGGACCCGACACCCTGCGACGACACCGCCGCGCAGCAGTTGGCCCAGGCGCTCAATGTTCCCGACATCGTCGCGCGGCTGCTGTGTCAGCGCGGCCTGTCCGATCCGGACCTCGCGTCACGGTTCCTGAACCCGCAGCTCGCACAGCTCCACGATCCGTTCGCGCTTGCGGATATGCGCGTCGCCGTCGAGCGCATCCTTGCCGCCATCGAGCGCAAGGAGCGCATCGCGGTCCACGGCGACTACGACGTCGACGGCATCACGTCGACCGTGATCCTGCGGCGCAGTCTGGAACTGCTCGGCGCGGACGTGATCCATTTCATCCCCGAGCGGCTGAAGGACGGCTACGGCCTTCAGCCGGCGGCGATCGAACGCCTGCACGCCGCCGGCGTCGCGTTGATCGTGTCGGTGGACTGCGGCATCCGCGGCGCCGAGGCGGCGCTGCGCGCGCGCGAGCTCGGCGTCGACCTCATCATCACGGACCATCACGAGCCCGACGAGGCGCTGCCGCCGGCGCTGGCCGTCATCAACCCGAAGCGCCACGATTGTTCGTATCCGGACAAATATCTCGCCGGTGTCGGCGTCGCGTTGAAGCTGGTGCAGGCGCTCTGCGCGCGGGCGGGCCGCGACAACCTGCTGCCGGGGTTCGTGAAAGTCGCCGCCATCGGCACGCTCGCCGACGTCGTGCCGCTCGTGGGCGAAAACCGCATCATCGCCAAAGTCGGCCTCGCGCTGCTGTCGAAGGGCCCGCACAAGATCGGCCTCAGGTCACTGCTGGACGTCTGCGGGCTGACCGGAAAGACGATCGACAGCTACCACATCGGCTTCATGCTGGCGCCGCGCGTCAACGCCGCCGGACGGATGAGCACGCCCGACATCGCCACACGGCTGCTGCTGGCCAGCGACGAAGCGCTGGCGGACGAAGTGCGGGCGCTCGCGATGCAGCTCGATGCCGAGAACGTCAAACGACAGGAAGAAGAAGCCGAGATTCTCGCCGCGGCGAAGAAGATCGTCCAGAACGACCCCGAGGTGGGCGCGAAGTCCGTCCTGGTGGTCGCCGGCGAAGGCTGGCACCGCGGCGTCATCGGCATCGTCGCCAGCAAACTGGTCGACGCCTTTCATCGCCCCGCCATCGTCTTATCGATCGAGGGCGGCGTCGCCCACGGGTCGTGCCGGAGTATCTCGCGCTTCAACATCCTCGAGGCCCTGGAACGCTCGAGCAACCTGATGATCCGCTTTGGCGGCCACAAGCAGGCGGCGGGGCTCACGGTCGAGGCGGCGAGGATTCGCGACCTGCGGCTGGCGGTCAACGCCTACGCCGATGAAATACTGGGGCCCGAGGACCTGATGCCGAGGCTTCGCATCGACGCGGACCTGTCGTTCCGGACGATCACCGGCGCCGTCGCCGCCGGCGTGACGTCGCTGGCGCCGTTCGGGGCGGGCAATCCGCGTCCGGTGTTCGCGGCGCGCGGCGTCGAGATCATCGACGGTCCGAGAAAGCTCAAGGAGCGCCACCTCAAGATGGCCCTGAAGCAGGACGGCCGCATCTTCCGCGCGATTGCGTGGCGCGCCGCCGAGCGCCACGACTACCTCACGGAACATCGCGCGGCGATCGACGTCGCGTTCTCGCTCGAGCAGAACGAGTTCAACGGCGAGACGTTCGTCGAGCTCACGCTCTCGGATGCGCGAGCCGCGGCCGCGCCCGCCTGATCATGCGCTGGCAGCACTGGACGAGAGCGATCCTGGCGCTCGTCGCCCTCGCCGTCGCCGTGACCGTCGGCGTCACGTTCAAACGCCGCCGCGACGTCGCGCCGGCGGCGACGTCGGCGCTGCGCACCGATCCCAGAGCCGTCGTCGAAAGCACGACGGGCCGCGCCATCCGCTTCGACCGCGCGCACGAAGAGGTCCGCGTCGAATACGCGCGGCAGCTGACGTATGCCGACGGATCGACCAAGCTGCTGCAGCCGAGGATCGAGGAAAAAGATCGCGGAGACGGACGTTCGTTCACACTGACCGCCGACGAGGGCTTCGTCGGCAAGGACGAGACGCTCGTCACGCTGACCGGCCACATCAAGCTCGTCGAAGGCGACGGCTTCACGGCCGAAACCGACACGGCCACGTACGACAAGCGCGACGGCAAGGTGCACGCGCCCGGCGACATCACGTTCCATCACGACAGGCTCTCCGGATCCGGTCGCGGCATGCTGTACGACAAGGAAACGGACGTCCTGACGATCATGGAGCACGCGGTCACGCACATGGCGCCGGACGAACACGGCAAGGGCGCGGCGGACATCGCCGCGAGCACGGCGACGTTCCCCCGCATGGACCACATCATCGACTTCGGCGGCGGCGGCGTCCACGTGACGCACGACGATCAGGTCATCGATTCGACGTCGGCGATTGCCTATCTCACCGATGACGACAAGCACATCACGGTGCTCGAACTGCACGGGAACGCGACGATCGCGAGCGCGCCGGGAAGCGCCGGCAGCCT
>DATNBT010000285.1:0-7540 GCA_035571855.1 Vicinamibacterales bacterium | reverse complement strand
CCTGACGCCGGAGAGTTCGCCCTCGACCCAGACCTCGAAGAATCGCTCCTCGAGAAGATCGCGGACGCGAACGGTCAGTTCGGTGACGGTGAAGACACGACGAATCGGAAGCGGATCCTGCGGCGCAGGCTTCGATTCCGGCTCGACATCATCGGAATCTTCCTCAAACGGAAGATCGAACAGGTCGCTCATGGGCGGCGAGCTCCGTCAGCTCGTCCTGACTGTAACTCAGACGCTCGATGTCCGTCGCGAGTCCCGTTTTTTCGTCGGCGTCGATGATGACGCCGTTCAGGCGCGGGTTGCCCGATGCGACCTCGAACCGCGACGGCAGCCCGGTCAAAAAGCGGTTCAGCGACGCCTCGACCTGCGTCCCGATGATGGAGTCGTGCGGCCCGGTCATGCCGGCGTCCGTCAGGTACGCCGTTCCCTTCGGAAGGATGCGTTCATCGGCCGTCTGGACATGCGTATGCGTGCCGACGACGGCGGTGACTTTGCCGTCCAGATACCAGCCCATCGCCAGCTTTTCCGACGTCGCCTCGGCGTGGAAGTCGACGAAGACGATGCGCGCGCGCTGGCGCATCGCGTCGAGTTCTCGCACCACGACGGCGAAGGGATCGTCCAGCGTCGGCATGAAGACGCGGCCCATCACGTTGATCACGCCGACGGTCTGGCCGCCCTGTGTGCGCGCGACGTAGCTGCCGTTGCCCGGGGCGCCGGCAGGGTAGTTGGCCGGCCGCAACAGCCTCGGCTCGGTGCCGATGTAATCGAGCGCCTCGCGTTTGTCCCACACGTGATTGCCTGTCGTCATGACCTCGACGCCCAGGTCGAGGAGGTCGTCGCCGATCTCGCGGGTGATTCCCGCGCCCGCGGCGGCGTTCTCGGCATTCGCGATCACGAAGTCGACGGCGTGGTGGCTGACGATCGCCGCAAGGCCGGTCTTGATGAGCTGGCGGCCGGGGCGGCCGACGATGTCCCCGATAAAGAGGATCCGCATGGCAGGAGTCGAGTGTATCGCGTTTTCAATGGGTTAGATATGAGTGTTACTACATAAGATAATATGCTTGACAGAGACTAATTGGCGGCCTATACTTCTCTCAGTTCTACGGAACGGGGGACAACAGCTCATATGGCTAACAAGGTCATCGGTATCGACCTCGGCACCACTAACTCCGTCGTCGCGGTCATGGAAGGCGGGCAGCCCGCCGTCATCGTCAATCAGGAAGGCTCGCGCATCACGCCGTCGGTCGTGGCGTTCGCGAAGGACGACGAACGGCTGGTGGGGCAGGTCGCGAAGCGGCAGGCCGTCACGAATCCTGAAAACACGGTCTTCTCGATCAAGCGGTTCATGGGTCGCAAGTTCGACGAGGTGTCGAGCGAGCGTTCGCGTGTGCCGTACGCGGTCGTGCGTGCGGACAACGGCGACGCGTGGGTCGAGTCGCGCGGCAAGAAGCACTCGCCGCCGGAAATTTCCGCCGTCGTGCTGCAGAAGCTCAAGCAGGCGGCTGAGGCGTACATCGGCGACAAGGTGACCGACGCGGTCATCACCGTGCCGGCGTACTTCAACGACTCGCAGCGTCAGGCCACGAAGGACGCCGGCAGGATTGCCGGTCTCAACGTCCTGCGCATCATCAACGAGCCGACGGCGGCGGCGCTCGCGTACGGCCTCGACAAGAAGAAGAACGAGACCATCGCGGTGTACGACTTCGGCGGCGGCACGTTCGACATCTCCGTCCTCGAAGTCGGCGAGGGCGTGGTCGAAGTGAAGGCGACCAACGGCGACACGCATCTCGGCGGCGACGATCTCGACGATCGTGTCATCGAGTGGCTCGTCAGCGAGTTCAAGAAGTCCGAGGGCATCGATCTCGGTAAAGACCGCATGGCGCTTCAGCGCCTGAAGGAAGCCGCGGAGAAGGCGAAGATCGAGCTGTCGTCGGCGATGGAAACCGACATCAACCTGCCGTTCGTCACGGCGGACGCCACGGGCCCGAAGCACATGCAGGTCAAGCTCTCGCGCGCGAAGCTCGAGCAGCTCGTCGACGACCTGCTGCAGCGGACGATGGCGCCGGTGAAGCAGGCGCTTGGAGATGCGGGTGTCGACCCGAAGAAGATCGACGAAGTCGTGCTGGTCGGCGGCTCGACGCGGATGCCGAAGGTGCAGCAGCTCGTGCGCGAGTACTTCGGCAAAGAGCCGCACAAGGGCGTCAACCCCGATGAAGTCGTCGCGGTCGGCGCGGCCGTCCAGGGCGGTGTGCTCACCGGCGAAGTGAAGGACGTCCTGCTCCTCGACGTCACCCCGCTCTCGCTCGGCATCGAGACGCTCGGCGGCGTGATGACGACGCTGATCTCGCGGAATACGACGATCCCGTCGCGCAAGAGCGAGATCTTCTCGACGGCGGGCGACAACCAGACGAGTGTGGAAGTCCACGTGCTCCAGGGCGAGCGGCAGATGGCGCGGGACAACCGCACGCTCGGCCGCTTCCACCTGGCCGGGCTTCCGCCGGCGCCGCGCGGCGTGCCGCAGATCGAAGTCGCGTTCGACATCGACGCGAACGGCATCGTCAGCGTCACGGCGAAGGACACCGCGAGCGGCAAGGAGCAGAAGATCACCATCACCGGCTCGAGCGGCCTGAACAAGGACGAAGTCGACCGGATGGTGAAGGAAGCCCAGAACCACGCGGCCGAAGACCAGGCGCGGCGTGAGTTCATCGACGCGAAAAACCAGGCCGACGCGCTCACGTATCAGGTCGAGAAGACCATCGGCGAGAACCGCGAGAAGCTGCCGGTCGGTGACCTGAGCCGTGTCGAAGCCGCGATTGCCGAAGTCCGGAAGCGCTCGGAAGGCGACGACCTCAGCGCGTTGAAGAAGGCCGTCGACGACCTGCAGCACGCGTCACACGCGATTGCGCAGGCGCTCTACGCGAAACAGAACGAAGGTTCCAAAGGTTCCAGCGGTTCCACGGGTTCCGGCGGTTCGAACGTCAAGGACGCGGAAGTCGTGGACGCTGAATACGCAGAGACTGCGAACTAATCGAAGGAGAAGACATCATGACCATCGTGCGTTGGGATCCATTCCGGGATTTCGGTTTCGGCTCGGGCGCGGCGACCTGGGTGCCGCCCGTCGACATCTACCAGAACGGCGAGGCCGAGCTGGTGCTGAAGGCCGAACTCCCCGACATGTCCCGTGAGGACATCGACATCACCGTCGAGAACTACGTTCTGACTCTCAAAGGCGAGAAGAAGGTCGCCAGCGAGGTGAAGGAAGAGCAGTTCCATCACGTCGAACGCCGCTACGGCGCATTCAGCCGGTCGTTCTCGCTGCCGCGGACTGTGGACGCGAGCAAGGTCTCGGCCGAGTACCGGAACGGCGTGCTGACGATCAAGCTGCCGCTTCGCGAGGAAGCCAAGCCGCGGCAGATCAAGGTCGACGTGGCCGCGTAAACGTCCCGATGGCGGGGTAGGCTTCCGGCCTATCCCGCCCACGTGCTAGGCTTTACCCACGCTATGGACGAAGTAGTCGACGTCTCTGCTCCGGAAGAGCCACAGCCCGAGGCCCATCAGCCTCTTATTCCGACTGAACCGGTCCCCCCGATCGAGAGCCGCTTCCTGTTTGTCGACGTCGCGGCACTCCGCGCCAAGCAGCTTCGTCGCGGCGCCCGCCTCCGGATTCTTTCCGAAGAAGGGCCGCTGCCGCGCAAGGCCGAACGGCTGGCGATGGAAGAGGTCAAGCGCGGGCTGGTGATGTACGACGTACCCCCGCCGGGCAAGAAGGCCGGAGCCGAGGGCGAATGAGTCCTGCCGAGATACAGCAGATTGTGATTGGCGCGCTCGAAGGGTTTACGTCGAGCGCCGTGTTCGTACTGGCCCTCTTCATCGGCTTCTGCGTCATCTTCGGCTTCGCGAAGTTGAAGAAGACGTCAGGCGGTACCATGGTGATTAAGAGCCTGGACGAACAGGTGAGCCACCACGCCGTGGAATATCTGCCGCCGACCGCCCCGCGTGGGCCGGCCGACCAGCTCAAGGCCCCGGAACTCCTGGAGGCAGCCGCCCGTAAATAAGGGCATGTTCTGCCTCCTCTTCTTTCCTTTCTTTCTCCCGTTCCTGATCCTGCGCTTCGTCTTCCGGCTGGTCTTCAGCCTGCTGATGATTCCGTTTATCGCGTTGTTCGTGGTGGGGGCCGTCCTGTTCGCGGTGTTCGCCGCGCTGTTTGCCGCGTTCATCCCGCTAATGCCGTTCGCGCTGGTGGGTCTGGCGGTCTGGGCCCTTATGCGACACTCTCGGGCTGCCAGCGCATACCCAAATTGATGATGCGCTGGAGCAGCGCTTCGTACGTCATTCCCGCCTTCTCCGCCGACGCCGCGAAATCTTCGCCCTTCGCAATCTGCGGATTCGGATTCGCCTCGAGCACCCACATCCGGCCTTCGGTATCCAGACGTAAATCGATTCGCGCGTAGCCGCTCAACTCGAGCGCCCGGTACGCGCGCTTGCAGAGGTGCTGAATCTCGTTCGCCTGCGCTTCCGGAAGATCGAGCGCAGGACCGCTGTCGATGCCGTACTTCTTCTGATACTTCACGCTCCACTTCACGCGATCGGTGGCGATCCGTCGTGCGCCCTCCGGCATGTTGTTGAAGTAGAGCTCCCAGACCGGCAACGCCTGCAGCGTCTGGTTGCCGTGGATGCCGACGTACAGCTCGCGTCCCTCGATGTACTGCTCGACGATGGCGGCCGTGCCGATGCTGTCGTGAATGAACTGGACGCGCTCTTTGAGCTTCTCGTCCGTGTCGACGACCGACGCCTGCGAGATGCCGATGGACGCCTCCTGCGTCAGCGACTTCACGATGAGCGGAAACGTGAGGCGCTTCGCGCGCTTGATCGGCCGCCCCGCGCGGACGACTTCCGCCTCGGGCACGTGGATGCGGTGATACGAGAGCAGCTTCTTCGACAGCGACTTGTCGCGCGCGAGCAGCAGGCCGCGCGGGTTGCAGCCGGTGTAGGACAGCTTCAGCAGCTCGAGAAACGACACGACGTTCTGGTCGAAGATCGTGATGTCGTCGAAGCCTTCGAGCAGGTTGAACGCGATGTGCGGCTTCCACTCCTCGAACACGCGGCGGATCTCGCCCAGGTCGTCGTGGACCGGCAGGCAGCGGACCTCGTGGCCGGCGGCCCGCAGCGTCGACACGACGTCGTACTCGGTGCGCCACGGCGCGGACGTGATGTCGGTGCCTTCTTCGATCGTGTCCGGCGGGATGAGATGCCGGTGCACGAGCGCGAGCACGCGCTGCCTGTTGGTGCTCACAGCGCCACCCGGTGGCGTCCGCTGTGCAGGTAGTTCATCGTCTGCACCGTCAGAAACACCATGAAATCGGCCTTGGTCGCCTTCTCCGTATCCATCAGGTGCAGATTCAGCTCCCGGCAGCGCGCGATGATTCGGTTGAGCAGCTGATCGATCGTGTACTGGTAGCTGTCGGTGAAGCTCGCGACGATCGCCCGCGCTTCCTTCCGGATCTTGCTGACGAACTTATCGGCCGGAGGCTTCCTGGCGTACGCCGGGGAGTCGGAGAACAGATTGCGGAGGTCGCCGTCGTAGAAGTCCGGATGATCGAGGCCGTAGTGCTCGCGCCGTTTCTTGTAATGCTCGCGGAGCGTCTTGCGGAGCCGCGGAAGCGGATCGACGACGCGTTTCGATCGCACGGCCTGGCGGCGCCGGCTGATCTCGTGCATCAGCTTGTCCATGTATTCCAGCTTGCGGCGGACGGGCCAGTGCTCGTAGTGCAGCTTCCAGTCGGAGCCGGGATCGAGCCAGACGGCGAACGTCTCGGCGAAGTCTTCGTCGGGATGACTCTGCGCGTACCAGTGATCGAGGTGGTGGACGTAGCTCTTGCTGTACGGCTTCGGCGTGTAGTACTCGGGATAATCGGTCGCGGGGTGGCCGAACAAACGCCGCCGCGTCGGGCGGCGCCGCAGGTCGTACGCGTTGTCGATCGCGTGGCCGATTTCGTGGCGGACGATCCGGAGGAACGACGTGTCGTCGCCGCCTTCGACTTCGAGCATCTGCGCGCGCTCGAGCTTGGCCAGCCGTGGATGCGCGAGGTAGAAGGGAATGGCGATGCCCGGCACGCCGTCCGGAGTGAACCACTCGTCGGACAGCCAGTAGCGCGGCCGGAACCTGAGGCCGCGCGCCGCGAGCTCCCTGTTGACGCGGTTGATCAGACGCTGGAGGCCCGCTTTGTGCAGCGTCACTCCGAGGTCGCACATGCGCAGATCGAGCAGCTTGTCGTCGGGCCACGACGCCCAGTCCGACGGCTTCAGCGGGCGATGGGCGGCTGCTGTGTCCACCATTCGGTGTCGCGCTCGTACGCGTCGGCGATCCGAAGAAGCGTGCGTTCGTCGAAAGGACGGCCGGTCAGCTGCAACCCGATCGGCAGGGGCCCCGCCGAAAAGCCGCACGGGATGCTGATGGCCGGCAGCCCGGCGAGGTTGGCGCTCACGGTAAAGATATCGGCCAGATACATCTGGAGCGGATCGGCCACCCGTTCGCCGATCTTGAAGGGCGGCGTCGGGCTGGTCGGCATCGCGACGACGTCGACGGTTCTGAAGGCGTCCTCATAGTCGCGGCGGATCAGCGTGCGGACCTGCTGCGCCTTCAGATAGTACGCGTCGTAGTAGCCCGCGCTGAGCACGTAGGTGCCCAGCATGATGCGGCGCTTCACCTCCGCGCCGAATCCTTTTTCCCGCGACTTCATGTACATCGACGACAAATCGCCGTCGCCGGCGCGAACGCCGTACCGTGCGCCGTCGTACCGCGCGAGGTTGGAGCTCGCTTCGGCCGTCGCGACGAGGTAGTACACCGAGATCGCGTACTTGGCGTGGGGCAGGTCGATGTCGACGACGACGGCGCCTCGCGCCTGCAGCGTGTCGAGCGCCGCTGCCATCGCTTTCGAGATATCCGGGTCGACGCCTTCCGCGAGCATGCGCGACGGGACGCCGATTCGCAGGCCCTTGACCTCTCCGGTCAACGCCGCTTCGTAGTCGTCGACGGGATGCGACGCGCTGGTGGCGTCGTGGGGATCATGGCCCGCCATCACGCGCAGCGTGACGGCCGTGTCGCGTGCGCGGCGTCCGAACGGACCGATCTGATCGAGCGACGATCCGAACGCAATCAACCCGTAGCGCGACACACGGCCGTAGGTCGGCTTGAGACCGACGATGCCGCACATGGCGGCAGGCTGCCGCACCGAGCCGCCGGTCTCGGAGCCGAGCGCGATGGGCGCCATGCCGGCGGCGACGGCGACCGCCGATCCGCCGCTCGATCCTCCGGGAATCCGATCGATCGCCCAGGGATTTTTCGCCGGGCCGAACGCGGAGTTCTCGTTGGACGATCCCATCGCGAACTCGTCGCAGTTCGTCTTGCCGACGATGACCGCGCCGGCGGCGTGAAGCCGCTCGATCACCGTGGCGTTGTAGGGCGGCACGAACGACTCGAGAATCCTCGACGAGGCCGTCGTCCTCAGCCCGCGCGTGCAGATGTTGTCTTTGATCGCAA
>DATNBT010000284.1:0-2948 GCA_035571855.1 Vicinamibacterales bacterium | reverse complement strand
TTCCCGAACAGCACGTACACGACGTACACGCTGCAGAACGGCGTCGCCTATTGCTCAGGCGCGCAGGTGCTGAATGCGGCGAACAGCTGCCAGGGCGTGTCGATCGCGGAAACGCTCACGCCGTATCAGATCGATCAGAACGTGCGGTATGACGCCTTGTATGCGCAGGACCAGTACACGATGGGCCGCTGGACGTTCCAGGCCGCGGTGCGCTTCGACCACGCGTGGAGCTACTACCACGACGAGACGGTCGGCGGCGTGCGCTTCCTGCCGGGCTCGATCACGTTTGCTGAAAACGATCCCGCGCTGACGACGCCCTCGGTCGCCAACTGCGCGACGATCGCCAACACCACGTCGCCGGGCGTCGCGCTCGCGCGCGCCAACGGTTGCTCGAACCAGGTCACCGGCTTCAAGGACCTCACGCCTCGCGGCGGCGTCGCATGGGACGTCAAGGGCGACGGCAAGACGTCCGTGAAGGTCTCGATCGGCAAGTACCTCGAGGCGGCCAGCAGCGGCAACGGCGTCTACACGTCCGGCAACCCGGTCTCGCGTATGCCGACCGGCATCGGCATCAGCCGCTCGTGGAACGACGTGAACAAGAACTTCACGCCCGACTGCGTGCTCGAGAACCCGCTCGCCAACGGCGAGTGCGGCAACTTGAGCAACCAGGCGTTCGGCACGCCGACGTTCACCAACAGCTTCGACTCGACGCTGATGGGCGGATGGGGCGTGCGTCCGAACGACTGGGGCTTCGTCGCGTCGGTCCAGCAGCAGCTGGTCGCGCGCACGTCGGTCGAGTTCAACTACACGCGCCGGTGGCTGGCCAACTTCGTCGCGACCGACAACCTCGCGACGCAGGCCGCCGACTACCGTCCGTTCACCATCGTCGCCCCGACCGACGCGCGCCTCGGCGCCGCCAGCGGAACGACGGTCGGCACGTCCGCGCAGCCGCTCTATGCGGCGACGCAGGCGTCCGCGCTGCTGACGCCGAACAACTTCGCGACGCTCGCGAGCAACCTCGGCGCGAATCAGTACCAGCGCTTCAACGGCTTCCTGATGAACGTCCAGTCCCGCGTCCGCAGCGGACTGACGCTCTCGGGCGGCTTCAACACCGGCAGGACGACGGCGGACAACTGCGAAGTGCGTGCGCAGATCCCCGAGCTCGCCGGTGCGTCGACGACGCTGACGGCGCCGGCGGTGACGGCGTCCAACCCGTGGTGCCATCTCGACACGGGCTGGGTGACGCGCGCGACCGCGCTCGCCTCGTACGTCGTGCCGAAGATCGACGTCCTCGCCAGCACCACGTTCCGCAGCGATCAGGGCGGCATGCTCGCCGCGAACTACCTGATCCCGCTGTCGCTCGCGCAGGCGGGCGGACTGGTCGGCACGTTCGCGAACAACGTGTCGCCGTCGGTCAACCTCGTGCAGCCCGGCACGCTCTACGGCGACCGGGTCAACGAACTGGACTTCAAGATCGCGAAGATCTTCCGCTTCAGCAGCATGCGTCTGAACGCGGGCCTCGAGATCTACAACGCGCTCAACGCCAACGCCACGCTGACCTACAACCAGACGTTCAACCCCGCGGTGCCCGCGGGTCCGGGCGGATGGCTGCAGCCGACGCAGGTGATGACGCCGCGGTTCTTCAAGCTGACCGCGCAGTTCGACTTCTAGAGCTAGTGTAAGATTCCGGCCCGGAGGCACCATGCGTTCCTTCGGGCCGGTCGTTCTCTCCGCAGCCTTGCTCGCCGCCTCGGGCGGTGTTCCCACCACATCGAAGCCCGAAGACGTCGGCATGTCCTCCGAACGGCTTCAGCGCATTCATGAAGCCGTCGCGAAGCACATCGACGCGAAGGATGTCTCGGGGGCGGTCGCGCTCGTGGCGCGGCGGGGAAAGATCGTCTTCTTCGAGGCGCAGGGGCTGGCCGACATCGACGGCCGGAAGCCGATGATGAAGGACTCGATCTTCCGGCTCGCGTCGATGTCGAAGCCGATCACGTCGGTCGCCGTGATGATGATGCTCGAAGAGGGCAAAGTCCGGCTGACCGATCGCGTCTCGCAGTTCATTCCCGAGTTCAGGAACATGAAGGTCGCCGTCGCGAAGGGGACGACGGACAGGCCGGTGCAGATGCCGGCGTTCGGACGCGGCGGCCCTCCCGCTGCGGCGCCGGAATTCGATCTCGTCCCGGCCGCGCGCGAGATCACGGTCAAGGATCTGCTGACGCACACGTCCGGCCTGATGAGCGCAGGAGTCAGCGGCAGCGAGCAGGCGCGCCTCGCCCCTCGCGGTCCCACTGACACGCTTGCCAGCTACATCCCGAAGCTTGCCCAGACGCCGCTCGACTTTCAGCCCGGCGCCAAGTGGGCCTACAGCGGCCTCTACGGCTTCGACGTCCTCGCGCGCATCGTCGAGATCGCGTCGGGACAGACCTACGATCAGTTCCTGCAGCAGCGGCTGTTCACGCCGCTCGGCATGAAGGACACCGGCTTCGCGCCGACGCCGGAGCGCATGGCGCGGGTCGCGACGGTCTACCAGCGCACGCGTGAAGGCAGCCTCGCGCCGGCGCCGAACGCGAACCAGTTGATCAGCGGGACGTACTTCTCCGCGTCGGGCGGGTTGATGAGCACGGCCGAGGACTACCTGCAGTTCGCGCAGATGCTCGTGAACGGCGGATCGCTGAACGGCCGGCGCTATCTGTCGCCGAAGACCGTGGAGCTGATGACGTCGAATCACACCGGCGACATGGTCAACGGGCAGTTCGGCCGGCCGGCAAAGGGCATGGGCTTCGGCCTCGGCGTTCAGATCTGGCTCGATCCCGTCGCCGCCGATCGCCGCGTCTCGGCCGGCGCGTTCGGCTGGGAAGGCGCGTACGGCACGCACCAGGTGATGGATCCCGCCGAGAAGATGGTGGAGATCATCATGATGCAGGGCGCCAACGGTCCCCTGCAGC
>DATNBT010000283.1:0-7213 GCA_035571855.1 Vicinamibacterales bacterium | reverse complement strand
TGGACGCAGGAAGTCCGGTACGCGGGCGAGGCGACCCGGCAGATCAACTTCGTCGCGGGGGCGTTTCTGTTCAACCAGGAGATCGACTCGGATCCCGCCATCAAGCAGGAGCAGGGATCGGCGGCGGCGCGCTTCCTTCTGGCGCCGGGCGCGGCGGCGAACACGCCGGGGCTGCTCGACGGTTACGGCTTCAGTCAGTACCTGAAATACAACAACCTCAGCGCGGCACTCTTCGGCCAGGCGCAGGTGTCGCTCGGCGCCCGGCTCCGTCTCCTTCCCGGACTTCGCGTGAACTACGACACGAAGAACGTCGACTTCGATCAGGAAGTGTACGGCGGCCTGCAGACGACGAACCCGGCGCTTGTCGCGCTGAAACTGTCGGTGCTCGCGCCGCAGGCGTACAAAGCCGACGTCGGGAACACGAACACCTCCGGCCAGATCACGCTCGCGTACAAAGTCAGCGAGCGCGTGAACGCGTACGCGACGTATGCCACCGGGTTCAAGTCCGTCGGTCTCAATCTGAACGGCGTGCCGACGGACGCGAACAACAACCCCGTCCTGTCGGCGGCGGTCGTCAAGCCTGAAGACGTCCACAACTACGAGGTCGGCATCAAGACGACCCCGTTCCGCGCGGTGACGGCGAACCTCACGGCGTTCGATACCGAGATCAAGGACTTCCAGGCGCAAGTCACCAACGGCAGCGTCGGCGTGATTCGCGGATATCTCGCGAACGCCGAAAAAGTCCGCGTGCGCGGCGCGGAGTTCGACGGCAACGCGCGCGTCGGCGGGCACCTGTCGATCTACACGGCGGCCGCGTACACCGACGCCCGGTACGTGACTTTCACCGATGCGCCGCCGCCGCTCGAACTCACCGGCGGTGCGAGCTTCGTCGACGCATCGGATACGGTGCTGCCCGGCGTTTCGAAGTGGGCGGCGTCCGCCGGCGGCGAAGCGACGACGCGTGCGTCCGTTGCCGGCCGCTCCGGCGAGTACTTCGCCGCCCTCGACGCGAGCTACCGGTCCAGGTTTTCCTCCAGCGCGACGTTCTCGAATTACATGATCGTGCCCGGCTACACGCTCGTGAACGCGCGCGTCGGTCTCCGCGTCGGCTCCGGCTGGACGGTGTCGCTGTGGGCGCGCAATCTCTTCAACACCAACTACTTCGATCTGCTCACGGCCGCTCCCGGCAACACGGGACTGATCGTCGGGCAGCCCGGCGATCCACGGACCGCCGGACTCACGCTTCGCTTCGCAATCAAATGAGACGTATCTGTTGCATCCTTGCGTTGGTGTGCGTGGCGTCCGCCGTGACGGCGGACGCCCAGACCGCCACATCTCCTGCCGCTTCTCCCCTCGTCGTCAAATGGAATAACGGACTCGACATCGGCACCGCCGACGGCGCGAACGACTTCCAGATCGGCACGCTCGTCGAGCTCGACGGCCGCTTCGGCCTCGACGATCCGCTGCAGCAGGTCGGCGACACGTTCGTGATGCGGCGCGTCCGTCCGATCTTCCAGGGCCGCGCGCTGCGGTACTTCGAGTTCCGCGTCATGCCGGACTTCGGCAACGGGCAGACGGTGCTCTTCGACGCGTACTTCGACGTCCGCTTCTCGCGCACGTTTCGCCTGCGGTTCGGCAAGGACAAGACGCCGCTCGGCCTCGAGCAGCTCTACTCGGACTACACGCTGCTGCTGCCGGAGCGCACGCTCGTCACGAACCTCGTGCCCAATCGCGACGTCGGCATCCAGGCGATTGGCGACGTCGGCAACGGGACGGTCGGCTACGTCGCCGCGGTGTTCAACGGCATTCCGGATGCGACCAACGGCGACGTGGACACGGACACCGCGAAAGATCTCGCCGGCCGGGTCACCGTGCGCCCGTTCAACCTGACGAAGAACGCCGCGCTGCGTCCGTTCGGGGTCGCCGTCGGCGCGACCTACGGCCGCGAGGCAGGACCGCTTCCCTCTTATCGCAGCACGGCGCAGCAGACGTTCTTCTCGTACGCGTCGAGCGCCGCCGCGGACGGCATGCGCACGCGCGTGTCGCCGTCGGCCTTCTACTATTACAAGTCGTTCGCCGCGTTCGCCGAGTACGCGCACAACACGCAGGCGGTGCGTTCGTCGACCGCGTCCGCCGATCTCACGCACACCGCGTGGGAAGTGACCGGCGCATACGTGCTCACCGGCGAGCCGGCGACCGAACGCGGCGTCGTCCCTGCGAAGGCGTTCGATCCGTCGAAGCATCAGTGGGGCGCGCTGCAGGTCGTCGCGCGGCACAGCCGCATCAATCTGGATCCGGCGGCGTTCGCGCTCGGCCTCGCGTCGGCCGCGTCAAATCGTTCGGCGAGCGCCACCGGCGTCGCGGCGCTTCTTTACGCCAATGCCTACGTGAAATACGTGCTCTCCTTCGAGCGGACCGTGTTCGACGACAGCCCGCAGTCCAAGCGGCCGCCCGAACACGCGATGGTCTTCCGCCTGCAGCTGAATCTGCAGCCAAACCTGTAGAATCACCTTTTCCCCATGTCCGCCCCTGTCCTCGAGCTCATCGCCATCACGCTCTTCGCCGCCATCGTCAACGGCGGCCTCGGCTACGGGTTCTCCTCGATTACCGTTCCGCTGGCGCTGCTGTTCCTCACGAATCGCGTGCTCAATCCCGCGCTCGTCCTTATCGAGGTCGTGCTGAACGCGTGGGTGCTGTGGGTGAACCGCGACGCGCTCGGCGTGATCTGGAAGCGGATGCTGCCGATCGTGATCGGCCTGGTCCCCGGCGTCATCGTGGGGACGATGATCGTCACCAACGTGGGATCGTCGTGGCTGAAGCTGTGGACCTATCTGCTGCTGCTGCCGCTGATCCTCTTTCAGGCCGCCGGCTTCCGGCGTCCCATCAAGTCGGAACGGGCGATCGGGCTGCCGTTCGGCTTCAGCCTCGGCATCCTGTATTCGATGACCACGATTTCAGGCCCGCCGCTGGCGCTGCTGCTGAACAACCAGGGGCTGCAGAAGCGCGAGTTCCGCGCGTCGCTCGGCTTTATCAGGCTCGCCGAGTCGAGCTTCACGGCGATTGCGTATCTGACGGCCGGTCTCATCACGAAGCAGTCGAACCTGCTGATCCCGCAGATCCTTCCGAGCGTCCTCATCGGTGTGCCTATCGGTGCAGCGCTGGTCAAGCAGATGAAGGTCGAGACGTTCCGGCGCATCTGCATGAGCTTCGACGCGTGGATCGTCGGCTTCGGCGTGTCGACGGTGCTGCGCGACACCAGGGTCGTCGCGGGACCCGGGGCCTATCTGTTCCTTCTCGGCGTCATACTGATCGATGGCGTCCTGCTCTACCGGTTCTTCTCGAACCACGGCCGATTTGACTTGGCGCGGACAAGCTAAGCATAATGAGTGGGTTAACCTATGAAACGGAGTGCGGCCTGCGCGTGTTGTTGCGTCTGTACGAGCACCACTCGTGTGTCCCGCGCCGGTCTGCTCTGAATCGCTGACGGATTCTCGCAAACCTTGAAGATCGAAGCCCGGGACACTCTCCCGGGCTTTTTTATTTGGTAGCTACTATGTCTCTGGTCGCATATCAGCAGGATACGGACACGGCGCCGCGGCTCGATCACCTTCGCGCGCTCGAAGCGGAGAGCATCCACATCATGCGCGAGGTGGTCGCCGAGTTCGAGCGGCCCGTGATGCTCTACTCGATCGGCAAGGACTCGTCGTGCCTGCTGCGGCTCGCGCAGAAAGCGTTCTACCCCGGCCCGATTCCCTTCCCGCTGCTCCACATCGACACGACGTACAAGTTCCGCGAGATGATCGAGTTCCGCGACTGGTACGCGAAGGAAGTCGGCGCGCGGCTGATCGTCCACACCAACCAGGACGCGATCGCCGACGGCACGCAGCCGTTTCTCGTCGGCACGCAGCGCTGCTGCGGCCTGCTGAAGACGAAGGCGCTGCTCGACGGCCTCGAAGCGGGCAACTTCGACGCCGCGTTCGGCGGCGCGCGGCGCGACGAAGAACGATCGCGCGCGAAGGAACGGATCTTCTCGCTGCGCGACGCGAAGGGCCAGTGGGATCCGAAGAACCAGCGGCCGGAGCTGTGGACGCTGCTGAACAGCCGCATCCGCACGGGCGAAAGCATCCGCGTGTTTCCGCTGTCGAACTGGACCGAGCTCGACGTCTGGCAGTACATCAGGGTCGAGAACATCCCGATCGTGCCGCTCTACTTCGCGAAGGAACGCGAGGTCATCGTCCGCGGCAACTCGCTGATCATGAAGGAACAGCCGTTCGTGCCGCTCCTTCCGGGCGAGAAGACGCAGATCGTGAAATGCCGCATGCGGTCGCTCGGCTGCTCGCCGTGCACGGGCGCGATTCCCTCCGAGGCCGACACCGTCGAGAAGATCATCAACGAGCTCGTCGTGACGAAACACTCCGAGCGCCAGCTCCGCGTCATCGACCACGATCAGGACGGGTCGATGGAGCTGAAGAAGCGCGAGGGATATTTCTAAGATGTCGGGATTACTCCGGATCTGCACCGCCGGCAGCGTGGACGACGGGAAGAGCACGCTGATCGGACGGATGCTGTACGACTCGAAAGCGGTGTACGAGGATCAGGTGCTGTCGATCGAGAAGGCGTCGAAGAACCGCGTCGCCGGGCCGATCGACTTCTCGCTCTTCACCGACGGCCTCAAGGCCGAGCGCGAACAGGGCATCACGATCGACGTCGCGTACCGGTACTTCGCGACGCCCAGGCGCAAGTTCATTCTCGCCGACACGCCCGGCCACGAGCAGTACACGCGGAACATGGCGACCGGCGCGTCGACCGCCGACGTCGCCGTGCTGCTCGTCGACGCGCGCAACGGGGTCCGCGTCCAGTCGCGCCGTCACGCGCGCATCGCGCGGCTCCTCGGCATCAACGACTACGTCCTCGCGATCAACAAGATGGACCTCGTCGACTACGACCGCGGCGTCTTCGACGCCATCGTCGACGACTTCGAGGAGATGCTGCGCGGCACGAACTGCCACCCGATTCCGCTGAGCGCGCTGCAGGGCGACAACGTCACGACGAACAGCGACAGGACGCCGTGGTTCACCGGCCAGCCGCTGCTCAGCTTCCTCGAGACCGTCGAAGTCGATCGGAACGTCACGGCGAAGCCGTTCCGCATGGCGGTGCAGCTCGTCTCGCGCCCCGACGACACGTTCCGCGGCTTCCAGGGCCAGATTGCCTCGGGCATCATCCGCGTCGGCGACACGATTTCGGCGCTGCCCTCGGGCCGCAGCAGCAAGGTCAAGCGCATCGCGACGTGGGACGGCGACCTCCAGATGGCGCACGCGCCGATGTCGGTGACGCTGACCATCGAGGACGAGATCGACATCTCGCGCGGCGATGTGCTCGTGGCCGGTCCGCCGCCGTTCACCGAGAACCGGTTCGAAGCCGAGATGGTGTGGATGGACGAGCGTCCGCTCGATCCGCATCGTGTGTACCTGCTCAAGCAGGGCACGCGGATCGTGTCCGCCGAAGTGAATCACGGCCTCGTGCTGAATCAGATCGGCGCGGTGACGATCACGGCGTCCCGCCCGCTCGTCTTCGACCGCTACACCGACAACCGGACGACGGGCAGCTTCATCCTGATCGATCCCGCGACGAACTTCACGGCCGGGGCCGGCATGATCACGACGCCCGTGCTGCACGAGCATGCAGGCGTGTCGGCGGCAAAAACCAGCGCGGCCGAGCGGCTCGCGAAGCTCGCGCGCGCGGCGGAGACCGACGCCGACGCCGTTGAAGCCGTGCGCCTGGCGCTCGAGGAGATCCTGAAGTGAAAGAGCTCGAACTGATCGCCGAACAACTGAAGCATGCGAAGAACCCCGCGATCACCTCGAGCTTCCAGCACGAGTGCGTCGTGCTCACCGACCTGGTGCGCCAGGTGAAGCCGGACATCCCGGTGCTGTTCCTCGAGACGTTCCATCATTTCCCGCAGACGCTGACGTACCGCGATGAGATGACGAAGCAGTACGGACTGAATCTCGTCGTGCTGAAAGCGCCCGAGCCGAAGATCGGCCTGTGGAAAGAAAGCACGAAGGCCTGCTGCGACGTCCACAAGGTCGGCCCGCTCTTCTCGGCGCTCGAGAACTACGACGTCTGGTTCACGGCGCTCCGCCGCGACCAGTCGCCGAGCCGCGCGAATCTCAAAGAGGTCGAGCCCTTCAAGCTGCCGAGCGGCAAGGCGATCACCAAGGTCGCTCCGCTCGCCGCGTGGACCGTGCGCGACGTGTGGCGGTACGCGAAGGAGCACCAGATCAAGCTGCTTCCGCTCTACGAGCTCGGCTACACGAGCATCGGCTGCGAGCCGTGCACGACGCTCCCGCCCGATCCGAACGACCCGCGTTCAGGCCGCTGGCAGGGCCAGAAGCTCGAATGCGGGATTCACATCGAAGCGAAATAGCGCCTATCGAATTGCGGCGACGATCTCTTTTGCCTTCGGCAGGCTGACAGGACAGGTGGGGTCGTCGACGCGACAGCGCGCGAGCGTCTGATTGCAGCCGCACGTGCAGGGCTCGTCGTTTAGTCTGTTAATCGCCGCCACGCGCTGCTCTTTCGTCAGCTTCGACAAATCGATTCCAGGAATCTCCGTCACCTGCAGCGCGTTCGCGAGCTTGGCCGGCTTGTCGTCCTTGTCGATCTCTTCAACCGCCACGTCGACCGGCAATCCAGCGAGGTGACGCGTTTCCGCTTCCGTCACCGGCGCCTGCAGCATGCCGACGTGCTTGATCATCATCTTCGACTCGCGGCCGATGATGAATGACGTCGGGAGCGCCGCTACACCGCTGAATACCTTCCGCAGCTGATCGTTCGACATCACGATCGGGTAATTCATCCCGTGCTCGCCCGCCCACTTCTTCACCACCGCGGGCGGGTCGTCATCGTCCGAGATGCCGATGATCTGCAGCTGGTCCTTGTATTTCTCCTGCAGCTTGATGAGGTCCGGGATTTCCGCGCGGCACGGCGGGCACCAGGTCGCCCAGAAGTTGATGATGACGACTTTGCCTTTCAGTGACGCCGTCGAGATCGCCCGGCCGTCGAGGTCCGTCATCGTCACGTCGGCGACCGCGGGCGGGTTCCTGTAGAACTGCAGCGTCATCTTGCCGCTGCCGTCGTGATCGCCGTCCGCATGCGACGCGACCGGCGCGACATCGTCGGACGCCGCCTGGCCAGGCAGCGGCACCTGCGA
>DATNBT010000282.1:0-5456 GCA_035571855.1 Vicinamibacterales bacterium | reverse complement strand
GCTCCGACGAGTCTGGGCACGTCAGGCAGTCACGAATGCAACGGCGATGACGCGGGGCAAATGTGCTAGCTGGCGGCGCGGAGCGACACCTCGAAGTGGAGCCCCTCTGCTGCGTTCCGGGCGCAGCGTAAGTTTCCGCCGGGCACGGCCTGCATGACCGAGCCCGTCCGCTGCCACGTCCAGCCATCGTCCGAGGCGAACGCGGGCAGGCCGTTGCCGGTCGAGTAGACGTAGAACTTGCCGTTCGCTTCGATGACGGTCGAGGGATCGTGCATGCCGGGCTGGCCGGCGAGCGCGTGCGCGAGGGCGAGCAGCATTGCCGCAGCGGCGAGAGCAAATCGCGTCATCGTTTGGCCGGCTCGAACGACAGCGTCCGGCTGAAGAACGGCATGACGTGCTCCTGGAAACGAACGGCGACGTCGCTCGTGTGTGTGCCCGGATAGAGCTCGAAGCTGTTCGCGATGCCGTACTGATCGAGCACATCGTGCAGCTTGCCGGCGTCGACGCGCAATCCGTCCTGATCGCCGACGTCGATCGCGATAGCGCGGTAGCGGCGCAGCCCGGAGATGTATTGGTCGATGAACGCCAGTGGTGCGTTGGCCGTCCATCTCGCCAGCACTGCCTGGGTGTTGTCGCCGATCGGCAGATCGAGATAGAGCGGCGGATTCTTCGGGTTCGGCGACCACGCCGCCGCCGACGCCAGCTGCGCGCGGAGGCCGAAGGGCAGCTTGGCCGAGTCCGCTGGTGTCTTGACCGCCGCGAGCGCTTCGTCGTTCGCCGCATTACCGCCCGGAGCGCCGCGACCACCCCCGCTTCCGCGCGGCGACAGACAGCACGGGCTCATGATGTAGAGGCTGCCGAATACGTCGGCGTGCTTCATGCCGATGCGCGCGGCGCCATATCCGCCCATGGAATGACCGACGAGACCGCGGCTGTCGCGGCTCGCGATGGTGCGATAGTGCGCGTCGACGTACGACACGACGTCGCGCGCGACGTAGTTCTCGAAATCGCCGGTCGTCACCGAGCTGGAGTACATCGAACCGTTGTGTACGGTCTTCGCATCCGGCAGCACGACGATCATTTCGTGTGTGCCCTTGGCAAACGCGCCTTCGATCGTCTGCGGCACGTGGATCTCGTGCGTCCATTGCTCCGCGCCAATCGAGTACCCATGCAGCGCATAGACGACGGGATAGCGGCGGGTCCGGCTCTGTTCGTAGCTCGGTGGCAAGCAGACGATGGCGTCGCGATCGACGGCATCTCCCTCGAGATTGCCCTCGAGCGCCGTGCCGTGAATGGTGATCCGTTGGACGATCGCGGGCCGGGCCCCCGCGACGACGTCGGGCACGTTGGTCTTGACCTGCGCGATAGCGGCGAGCGCGCCGACCGTCGCGGCGAGAGCTGGAGCCAGAACGGCGACGCCTCGTACTGATATGGTGAGCTTCGACATATCGCGTTCCCTGAGTTGCGGCCGAAGGGTATCCGAAACGGAGGGAAAGATGAAGAGACGATCGCTGCTGGCACTGGCGCTGCTCGTCGGCACGACCTTCCCACATGCCGCGGCCCCGACGATCGCGATCGACGCCTCTTCACCGGCGGGCAAAGTCAGTCCGCTTCTCTACGGCCTGATGACCGAGGAGATCAACCACTCCTATGACGGCGGCCTGTATGCCGAGCTGGTGTGGAATCGCGCGTTTCTCGACGATGCGGCGTCACCCGCGCACTGGTCGCCGGTTCACGGCGACGGCGCGGCGGCGACGATCGCGCTCGACAAAGGGCAGCCGCTCAACGCGGCCATTGGCACGAGTCTTCGTCTGGACGTTACACAAGCCTCGGCGGGCCATGCCGCCGGCGTCGCCAACGAAGGCTACTGGGGCATCCCGGTCCGACCGAACACGCGCTATCGCGCATCTTTCTTCGCGAAAGCGAAACCAGGTTTCAGCGGCCCGATCGCGGTCGCGATCGAAAGTGAAGACGGCAAAACGGCCTACGCGACGGGACGCGTCCCGGCGCTGACGCAGGCGTGGAAGCAGTACGAGCTGACCCTGACGACCACCAAGGCCGAGCCGACCGCCAAGGCGCGCTTCGTCCTCACCGTCGACCGTCCTGGGACGATCTGGCTCGGCCTGGTGTCGTTGTTCCCGCCGACCTATAGGAACCAGCCGAACGGCTTCCGCCCCGATCTGCTGCAGATGCTGATCGACATGCGGCCGAAGTTCCTCCGGTTCCCGGGAGGCAACTACCTCGAAGGGGATCAGATCGCAGACCGCTTCGAGTGGAAGAAGACGCTCGGCCCGCTGCCGGAGCGGCCCGGCCACATGGCGCCGTGGGGATATCGGTCGACTGACGGCCTCGGCCTCCACGAATTCCTCTTGTGGGCCGAGGACATGAATGCCGAGCCCGTCCTCGCGGTCTACGCGGGCTACTCGCTCAAGGGCGCGTACGTGAAGCCGGGACCTGACCTTGCGCCCTACGTCGAGGACGCGCTCGACGAAATCGAATACGTGACGGGACCGGCGACGTCGAAGTGGGGATCGCTTCGCGCGAAGGCGGGACACCTCGCGCCCTTCAAGCTGACCTACGTCGAAGTCGGCAATGAGGACTTCTTCGATCGGTCCGGCTCGTACGATCAGCGCTTTGCACAGTTCAACACCGCGATCAAGGCGCGCTACCCCAACCTCCAGGTGATCTCCACCGTCGGCTTCGAGCACCCGGAGAACCAGCGCGTGCGCAGCCTCACCCCGGACGTGGTCGACGAGCACTACTACCGCACCGTCGACGCCTTCCTGAAGGCTGCGCGCGGCCAGTACGACAAATACGATCGGAAAGGGCCGAAGATCTTCGTCGGCGAGTGGGGCGCCTATGAAACGCCGTTCGAGCCGTGGAATCCGCGGTCGCGCGGCGAGGCGCCTACGCCCAACATGCGCGCCGCGATCGGCGATGCGGCGTGGATGACTGAGATGGAGAGGAACTCCGATCTCGTGATCATGCACTGCTACGCGCCGCTGCTGGTCAACGTCAATCCAGGCGGCCGGCAGTGGCGTCCCAATCTGATCGGCTACGACGCGCTTCGCGTCTATGGCTCGCCGAGTTATCACGCGATCAAGCTGTTCGCCACCAACGTCGGCGACGAGATCCTGAAGGCGAGCGCCTCCGACACCGACGTGCTCGTGTCGGTCACGCGCGACAGCCGGGCGCGCATCCTCTATGTGAAGCTGGTGAATCCGGGCGCCGCGGCCGCGCCCGTGCAGTTGAACGTCACCGGCGCGGCGCTTCGGCCCACCGCGATGGCGCTGACCCTCGCGGCCGATCCGCAGGCGACGAATTCGATCGACGCCGCCGCGCGCGTCGTGCCGGTCACATCGCAGGTGACGGGCGTCGCGCCTGGCTTCACCTATACCGTGCCGGCGAACGGCGTCGTCGTGCTGAATCTCGGACTGCGCTGATCGGCGCTAGCTGACCGAAATCTCTACCACGGCGACCGTATACGGTTCGAGATCGATGGTCAGATCGGGGCGGTAGTCCAGGGTCCGTTCGACGGGCTTTATCCGATCGGGCTGGGCGAGCGACGCCGCGTCAGGCAGGCCGGCGGTGACCGTGTACACCGTCACCGTTGCGGCCGCCGGCACGCGCGAACCCTGCAGATGGATGAGCAGCGCGTTCGGAGTTCCGCTGTAGTTCACGGCCTTGACGATGACCCGCCGTCCGTCCGCGGAGGCCGTGGCGATCGCGTCCACGGTTCCCGGCTGCCAGGCCTCCGGCTTCATCTGCGAGATGTCGGCGAAGAAGCTCGCGCGGTTGCCGATGTCGCGGAAGGTACCCGAGGTCGACGCGAGGTACGTCTCCGCGAAGTGCTCGCGGAACAGTTTCTCGACCACGTATCCGCCGCCGGGGAACCATGAGACGTGATCGTGATAGATGAATGCCGTCCACGTCGGGTCGTCGGTCGTGTTCCGCATCAACAGCGCCGGTGCCGTCATCGTCAATTCAGGCGTCAGGGACTCGTACAGGATCAGGCTGCCGGCGGCGTGCAGACCCGCGCGCCAGTCGTAGGTCCGGCTCAGGTTCCATTCGAGCACGGCCAGCCGGATGCTGGGGTGCGCCGACGCGCGCACGTAGTCGCGCAGCTTCAGTAGATAGTCGCGGATGCGCCGCACACCGGACTCGAACAGATCGCTCTCGTACTCGTAGTTGTGCACGGCGAGCACGTCGAAGTTGTTTCCCGCGAGATCGATCACTTTCTCGCTCCACGCCATGTCGTTCGAGCGCTTCTGGCCGCAGGCGATGATCACGGCATGCGGAGCGATCTGCCGCAGGCGGCTGCCATAGAGGTTGACGATGGTCGCGTAGCGCTCAGGGGTGAAGCCGTTGTTCATCGGCTCGTTGTCGACCTGGAAGTAGCGGACGCCGTACGGCTCGCGATGTCCGTTGCGCGCGCGCATCCGTCCCCACGTCGTCGCCGGCGGATCGTTGACGTAGTGCACCCAGTTCATCGCGTACTCGACCGACGCCGGCGTGTCGTCCGGCGCCGGCAGCACAATCAGCGGATCGGCACCGAGCTGACGCGTCAGCTCCAGGTACTCGTCGGTGCCGAAGCCGTAATAGTCGGAGTAGCCGCCCCAGATCTGGTTGGGATGGTAGACGCGCGACGCCAGCGGGCCGACGCCGTCCTGCCACTTGTAGGTTGACGCGAACGAGCCGCCGGGCCAGCGGATGAACGCGGGCGCGAGTCCACGCAGCGCCTCGAGCAGATCGGGACGCAGCATCCCGCTTCTGCGCACGTCGGCGCGCATCAGCGACACGAAGTCTACGAGCGCCGCGCCGGCTCCGGCGGCGGTGATCTCGACGGCGGCGTCGCGATCGGTGCGCGGGCTCGCGAACGTGAACGGCACTTCCTGCCACGCCGAGCCGCGCACCGGGAGTGGAAGATCCGCCAGCACGCTTCCGTCTTTCGCCAGCACGCGCAGCGACAGCCGCGGTGCGCCAGACTCGATCTTGATCCAGACCGATCCGTCATAGGTGCGGCCGGACTCGAGAAAGACGCGCTGCTGTCTGATTCCCGCAGGTTGACGCCCGGCGGCGAGCCGCACGCTCTTCGCTCCACGCTCGAACGGAACCTCGACGATGCGCACGGCTGCCGCCGGCCCGAAGGACGTCCAGTAGATCTCGAAGTCCTTGCCCTCGAAGCCGGCGCCGCGAATCTGCTCGGCGAACAGACCGTCGACGACGGAGTGATTGATGTGTTCGAGGAACTGGCCGTAGATCCTCCGGTCGATCGTGCCAAGGTGGCGGTCGGTGTCGACCTGAAGGATGGCGACGCCTCGCGCCGGTTGCGCCGCGGCCGCGTGCCGCGGCGGCTCGAGGAGACCGGTCGACGACCAGGCGAGCGCGAGCAGCGCCGCTCTGCTGACCATCTGCGTGCGAGACGAGGCCACGTTTACCTCCGGCGGTCCTGCTGC
>DATNBT010000281.1:0-4626 GCA_035571855.1 Vicinamibacterales bacterium | reverse complement strand
GGCGAAGTGGCATCCCGGCATCACGGAAAATGTAAGTCGCTCGGGCGCGATGATTCGCTCGAGTGCTGTCCCGCTGGCCGACGACACGGTCGAGGTGCTCATCCTGCTCCCGCCGTTTGCGGCCGGATCCGGAGGATGCCTGCGGGGACGTGCGAAAGTCGTCCGCGTCATCTGGTCGGAAGCATCTGCCGGCGACGCGTTGTTCGCGGTCACCGTGCCGCGGTACCGTCTCGAGCCGTTCCCGGCCGGCGAAATCGACTCGAAGTGCCAGCCCGGATAGGCACCTTCGTGTGATGTCCTTACTCCTTATGACCGAGCTAACGTCGGTGGATGTTCCGTCATGCTTTCATCGCGCTGGCCACCATATCAATAGTCGGTGTTCTCAGCCAACCGACGACGGCACAACTCGGCATTCCGCCGCCGCCGCCCCCGGCGCCGCCGGCCTGGCTTTCGAAGCTGGATCCGGGACTCCAGCGCCGCATGCTCTCGCCGGGAAATTCGATCGTCGTCGTCCGTGCCGTGAACGCGGCAGCGGTCGCCCCTGTGGCGTCGCTCATCGTCCAGACCGGCGGCTCGCTGGGCCGGCCGCTTGGCATCATCAACGCGTGGGCGGCCAGCGTGCCCAACATCTGGATGCCCGTCGTCGCGGCCAGCCCGCTCGTCCAGCATCTCTCTCTCGATCGGCTCGTGCTCGGCGCGATGGAGAGGACAGGGGCCACGATCGGCGTCCCCGCCGTTCGGGAGGAGTTCGGCTACGACGGCTCGGGCATCGGTGTCGCGGTGATCGACTCCGGCGTCACCGCGTGGCACGACGACCTGGCGGATCCGGCGACCGGCACGCAGCGCGTGTCGCAGTTCGTGGATTTCGTGAACGGCTCGGCGTCGGCCTACGACGACTATGGCCACGGAACGCACGTGGCCGGCATCATCGCGGGCAACGGCGCTGATTCCGGCGGAGCCCGGACGGGCATCGCGCCCGCCGCGCACCTCGTGGTGCTGAAGGCGCTCGACGCGAACGGCGGCGGCAAGATCAGCGACGTCATCGCCGCGCTCGATTACGTCGTGAACAACAAAGACGCGTTCAACATCCGCGTCGTGAATCTGTCGATGGCGGCGGCGGTGTCCGAGTCGTACAACAACGATCCCCTGACGCTGGCGGCACAGCGCGTCGCGGCCGCCGGGATCGTGGTCGTCGCCGCCGCCGGCAACGCCGGCCGCGACAACTCGGGCCATACGCAATACGGCGGCATCGGCGCACCGGGCAACGCGCCGTGGGTGCTGACCGTCGGCGCGTCGAGCCACATGGGGACGGCGGACCGCTCCGACGACACCATCGCGGCATTCAGCTCGCGCGGGCCGACGTTGATCGATCAGGCCGCGAAACCGGATCTCGTGGCGCCGGGTGTCGGCATCGAGTCCTTGAGCGATCCCGACAGCGCGATGTACACGTCGGACTCCGCATATCTGCTGAGCGGAACCGTCGCGAGCCCGGCGCAGCCGTATCTGAGCCTCACCGGCACGAGCATGTCGGCGCCGGTCGTCGCAGGCACCGTCGCGCTGATGCTGCAGGCGAATCCGGCGCTGACGCCGAATGCCGTGAAAGCGATCCTGCAGTACACGGCGCAGCCCTACGCCGGGTACGACGCGCTGACCGAGGGCGCCGGCTTCCTCAACGCATTCGGCGCGGTGCAGCTCGCGCGGTTCTTCGCGTCTTCCGACAGCAGCGCGCCCTCGTCACCGGACTGGAGCGGCAGCCTCGTCTGGGGAAACCAGCAGGTGCAGGGCGGCCAGCTCAGGTCGGCCGTCAACGCGTGGGCGAGCGACGTCGCGTGGGGCACGACCAACACCTCGAACGGCCAGGCGGTCGACTGGGGCGTCACCTGCACGACCGGCGACTGCTCGTCCGGCGGGACCTGGCAGCCGTGGCGTTCAGACAGCACCGACGGCTCGACTTCGCAGAACGTGGTCTGGGGCTCGACGTGCGGGGGCACCGATTGCCAGGGCACATGGAGTACATCGGACAGCGACGACGCCGTCGTCTGGGGGACGTCGGACGACGACGGCGTCGTGTGGGGCACGTCGTCGGACGGCGACGGCGTCGTGTGGGGCACCAGCTGCAATGACCCGAGCTGCCGGCCGGTCGTATGGGGACACTGATGCGGCCCGCCGATCTCACGCGTCGCTGCTGGCTCTACGTCGGGCTGGTGATTCTCATCGGCGCGGCGGCGTTTGTCTCACAATTCCCGCTGAGCTATCCGCGTCCGGCGCTGTTTGCGGTCCTGCTCCTGTCGGCGTGTCTGATCTCGGTGTGGAAGGTCAATCTGCCCATCCCGCTGACGAGCGGATCGACGCTGTCGGTGGCGCATGCGGCCGAGTTCGCCTCGCTGCTCGTACTGGGGCCGCGGCACGCGATGCTGATTGCCGTGGCCGCGGCGTGGACGCAGTGCACGTTCAGAACGAAGCAGCCGTATCCGCTCTATCGCACCGTATTCAGCGCCGCCACGCAGGCCATCACGATGACGGCGACCGCGGCCGCGTACCAGTGGCTGGGCGGGTCGCATCCCTCGTTCGATTTCATCGCGATGTCGGGGGCGCTGGTCGGCGCCATGGCGACGTACTTCCTCGTCAACACGGGACTGGTGGCGGGTGCGATTGCCCTGTCGAGCGATCGACGGCTCACCACCGTGTGGTGCGACGACTTTCTCTGGAGCGGCGTGAACTTCATGGTGGCGAGCACCGCGGGCGTCGTCGCGGCGATCGTCATCGAGCGGGGGTACTCGTGGGTCGCGCTGATGATGCTCGCTCCGGTCTATCTGACCTACCGGACGTACGAGCTCTTTGTCAAACGGCTGGAGGACCAGACACGCCACGCGCTGGAAACACGGCGGCTGCATGAGGAAACCGTGCAGGCGCTGCTGGTGGCGCGGCAGGCCGAACAGGCGCTGCGCGAGGAGACCGAGCGCCTGAGCGTGACGCTGCGCAGTGTCGGCGACGGCGTCATCGCGACCGATCTGGACGGCACGATCCTGCTCATGAACAAGGTCGCGGAGGATCTGACCGGGTGGAGCAGCGATCAGGCGGTCGGACAGAGCCTCGCCCACGTATTTCAGACCTTCGACCCGGAAACGTGGGAGCGCTGCGACAACGCGATCGGCGGCGTCGCGGACGATTCCCGTACGCTCGATGCCGGCCGGCGCTCGGTCGTGCTCGTGGCTCGCGACCTCACCGAGCATCCCGTGGAGGAAAGCCTCGCGCCGATTCGCGACGGCGACGGCTCGGCGATCGGCATCGTGCTGGCGTTCCGCGACATCAGCACGGCGCTCCGGATGCAGGAAGAACGCGCGAAAGCCAGCAAGCTGGCGTCGCTCGGGCTGCTCGCCGGCGGAATGGCGCACGACTTTAACAACGTGCTCATCTCGATCCTCGGCAACCTCGCGATGGCACGGGCCACGATGACGCGGGCATCCTCGTCGGCCGACTGGCTCGCCGAAGCCGAGAACGCGTGCGTCCGTGCGCGGCATCTCACGTGGCAGCTGCTGACGTTCTCGAAAGGCAGCGTGCCGAAGCGGAAGACCGTCTCGCTCGGCCCGCTGCTCCAGGAGTCGATCGGCCTCGCCCTGAGCGGGTCCGGTGTGACGTGCACGCTCGACATTCCGCGCGATCTCTGGACGGTCGATGCCGACGTCGCACAACTCGTTCAGGCGATCGGCGACGTCGCGCTCAACGCGCGACAGGCGATGCCGCACGGCGGCGAACTGACGATTCGCGCCGAGAACGTCTCCGAAGAGACCGCGCGCTGGGAGAGCGCGTTGCGCGTCAAACCCGGACGCTACGTGCGCGTGTCGGTCTCCGATACCGGCATCGGCATTCCCAAAGAGCACCTCGGCCGGATTTTCGATCCGTACTTCAGCACCAAGCAGGGGGCCACAGGCCTCGGACTGGCCACGACGTACTCCATCGTGAAGAATCACGGGGGCTTCCTGGGAGTAACGTCACGGCCAGGATACGGAACCACGATACACATGAGTTGGCCCGCCGGCGGCAATCAGGAGACGACGCAGGAGACGTCGATTGCCTTTTTACCGGGCATGGACAGGCCTCGCGTGCTGATCGTGGACCACGAGGCGAACATGCGGACGTTGGCGACGAATATGCTTGAGTTTCTCGGCTATGCGCCACAGGTCACGCAGAGCGCCAGTTCCGCCGTCGAGTACTTCAAGCAGGCGCTCGACGACGGGTGTCCGTTCGACGTGGTCCTCCTCGACAGCACCGGCGGCGTGAGCGGCGTCGAAATGATCGCGCATCTCGAAGCGCTCGATCCGACCGTGAAAGCGATTCTCATGAGCGGCATCGGACAGGATCCGGCCGCCGCACGATGCCAGTCGTACGGCTTCAAGGCCGCGATTGCGAAGCCGTTTACGCTGCAGGAACTGAACGCCACGCTTCAGTCGGTCATGCAGACGCGCGCGTGGCACGTCCACTAAGCACGTGACAGCTTCACTCAACAGCGCGGCGCCCGGACCGGCCACGGTCCGCATCATCATCGCGGACGCGCAGCCGATCTTCCGCGACGGCCTGCGTCGATTTCTCGAGGCGGCGCCGCATCTGCGCATCGTCGCGGAGACA
>DATNBT010000280.1:0-8647 GCA_035571855.1 Vicinamibacterales bacterium | reverse complement strand
GGTCCTTGGTCACGAGGCCCGACACGAACAGGCTGCCGTCCCACGCCGGAAACATCTTGCCGTTGTAGAACGCGATGCCGCCCGGCGCGATGTCCGGCGTCCAGAAGTACACCGGCTGCTCCATCCCGGCCTGCGTCGTCTTGTCGCCGTTGATCGGCTTGCCGGAGTAGTCGCGGCCGTAGCCGATGACCGGGAAGCCGTAGTTCTTTCCCTTCTCGATGTCGTTGATCTCGTCGCCGCCGCGCGGACCGTGCTCGCTCGTCCAGAGACGGCCGGTCTTCGGATTGATCGCGAGGCCCTGATCGTCGCGAAGACCGAGCGCGTAGATCTCGGGACGCGCGCCGGCTCTGCCGGCAAACGGGTTGTCCTTCGGAATCGAACCGTCGGTGTTGATGCGCAGGACCTTGCCCATCAGGCTGTCGAGCTGCTGCGGCTGCTGCCAGTCTTCTGAACGGATGCCGGGGCCCGCGGGCACCGTCACCGTGATCAGCAGCGTCCCGTCGTTCGCCTGCACGAGATGTGCGCCCGTGCCTTCGGTGTCGAGCAGGTCCTTCACGTTCTCGAGGCTCTTGTCGTCGGCGGAGAGCTTCGCGCTCGCGACGTGGAAGTGGGCCGGGTTGCGCTGCTTCGACGCGTCGACGCCTTCCGGCAGCACCGCGTACGTGAAGTACAGCATGCGGTTGGCGGCGAAATTCCTGTCGGGCTGCACGTCGTTCACCGACTGGCCCATCTTGTACATGTTCGAGGGCATGCCCGTGAGCGCGCTGCCGGCTTTGCCGTCCTTGCCGACGATCATGATTTTTCCGCCGGCGCGTTCGAAGACGACCATGCGGCCGTCGGGCAGGAACTTGAATCCGCCCGCGCCGTTGAATCCCTGCGCGACCGTGTCGACCGTGAACGTCTCCGTCTTCGCCGCGATCGGCGCCCGCGTCTGGCCGAGCCACTGCGGCAGCGGCTGATAGCCGTCGGGCGCGGCGCTGTCGGTCGCAGGCGGCGGACCAGCGGGCGGACGAGGAACGGATTTCGTCTGTGCAGTCAGAAGTACCGAGCCGAGCGCCAGCGACACAGCGCCCGCGAAAAGAGCCTTATGCATGAATCCTCCGTAGCGTCCGGCTTCAGCCGGTCGTTAAGGCCAACATCTTACGCGCATCCGCGGGCGTTGCGATCTCCAGGCCCAGCTCTTCGAGAATCCCGCGCACCTTCTCCACCTGCTGCGCGTTCGACGTGGCGAGCTTTCCTTTGTCCATCCACAGGCTGTCTTCGAGGCCCACGCGGACGTTGCCGCCGAGCATCGCCGCCTGCCGCGCGATGCTCATCTGATTCCGTCCGGCGCCGACGACCGACCACTGATAACTGTCGCCGAACAGCCGGTCCGCCGTCTTCTTCATGTACTCCACATCGTCGGGATGCGTGCCGATGCCGCCGCGGATGCCGAAGACCGACTGGATGAAGAACGGCGGTTTCAGCAGGCCGCGGTCCGCGAAATGCGCGGCCGTATAGAGATGTCCGATGTCGTAGCACTCGACTTCGAACCGTGTGCCGTTCGGCGAGCAGCGCGTCAGGATGTCCGCGATGTCCTTCAGCGTGTTCTTGAACATCCCCGCTTCGCTGCCCGCGAGATACGCGGGTTCCCACTCGTGCTGCCACGACTTCTGCCTCGGCAGCATCTCGTAGAGCCCGAAGTTCATCGTCCCCATGTTGAGCGACGCGAGCTCGGGTCGGAGCTGCAGCGCCGGCTGCATCCGCTCCTCCACCGTCATCGTCTGCGATCCGCCGGTCGTGATGTTGACGACGACGTCGCAGGCGGCGCGGATCGCCGGAAGAAATTCGGTGAAGAGCTTCGGATCCTGCTTCGGCCGTCCGTCGCGCGGATCGCGCGCGTGGAGGTGGACGATGGCCGCACCCGCCTTTGCCGCGCCGATCGCCGCGTCCGCGATCTGCCCGGCCGTGATCGGCAGGTACGGCGACATCGTCGGCGTATGAATCGCACCCGTCACCGCGCACGTGACGATCACTTTGCGTTTAGCCGGCAAAGCGTGGCTCCGGAAGTCCGCGGACGCCGAGTCCCGTGACTTTGAACAGGCTGCCCGCGAGCGGCTGCGGCTTCGCTTCCTTCACGAACAGATCGTGAACGGCCGGATGCTTCACGCGCGCCATCGACGTCACGTACAGCTCGTCGAGGTTGTCGCCGCCGAACATCGCGCTCGTGATGTTGCGCACCGGCATCGCGATGCGCCGATCGACGGAGCCGTCGGGCGCGTAGCGGACGAGATCGCCGGAAATCAGCTGCGCATTCCAGACGCCGCCGTCCTCGTCGATCGTCGAGCCGTCGGCGACGCCCTCATCGGCCGCAAACGACGCCCAGACGCGTTTGTTCGCGAGCGTGCCCGTCGAGATGTCGTAGTCGTACGCCCAGTATTCGCCCTGGAAGGTGTCGGCGAGATAGAACGTGCGATTGTCCGGGCTCCAGCACGGGCCGTTCGTGCAGATGATGCCCTCGTCCACCTTCGTCACGCGAAGGTCCGGATCCAGGCGCCACAGCCCGCAGATCTTCAGCTCTTCTTTGTCGTCCATGCCGCCGGCGAAAAAACGTCCGCGTCGATCGCACTTGCCATCGTTCAGCCGCGTTCTCGGCTCGCCGGCGTCGATCGTCGTAATCAGATCGAGCGCCGACGTCGCGAAATCGAAGAAGTAGAAGCCGTCGGCGAGCGCGAGCACGGCGCCGCCGCCCTTCCTCAGCGCCATCGAGCCGACGTCGTTCGCGAGCGACCAGTGACGCGTCTGCCCCGTGCGAGGGTCGAGCCGCCAGATTGACGGATTTCCTACGCGGCGGCCCGTGCAATCGAGCCAGTAGAGACAGCCTTCGTCGACGTCCCACACCGGCCCCTCGCCGAGGTGGTTGCCGCACTCGAGGACGCAGTCGATCCTGACCAAAGCTTGTGTAGCATAATCTCTCGTCATGAAAAGAGCTTTAGTCGTGGCGTTCGCCGCCATGGCGTCGCTGCCCATCCACGCCCAGCAGACGCGGTCGGCGCGCGACGGCGTCTACACGGACGCGCAGGCGGCGCGCGGCTCGGCGATTTACAAAGAGAAGTGCGCGGCATGCCATGGGCCGACGCTCGGCGGCAGCCTCGCCCCGCCGCTCTCCGGTGACGCCTTCGCCGCCCAGTGGGGCGGACCGCTGTCGGCCATCGTCGACAAGATTCAGGCGACGATGCCCGCGAACGCGATGGGGACGCTGACGCGCGCGCAGGCGGCCGATGTGCTGGCGTTCATGCTGCAGACGAGCAAGTTCCCGACGGGCCGTGCCGAACTGTCCTCCGAAGATGCAGCGCTGAAGACCATCGCGTGGCCGGCGGCGGAGACGCACGGCGCTCGCGCACCCGCGACCGTCGCCGCGGCATTTCCTCCGGCCGGCAATCTCGCGCAGCTGATGCGCGGCGTGCTCTTTCCGTCCGCGAACATGATCTTCAACGTGCAGCGCTACGATCCGGCGACGCCGCCCAAGCCGAACCAGCAGGCCAAGGACGCCGGGTTCTCCTGGGTCGACTGGGGCGCGGGCGTCTACACCGGCTGGGAAATCGTCGACTACGCCGCCGTCGCGCTCGGCGAGACGGCGCCGCTGATGCTGACGCCCGGACGCCGCTGCGAGAACGGCAAGCCGGTGCCCGTGACGGATCCCGAGTGGATCAAATTCTCGAACGAGCTGTACGACACGGCGAAGGCCGTCTACGCGGCCGCGCAGACGCGCAACCAGGAAAAAGTCAGCGACATCACCGAGCAACTCGCCGACATGTGCCTGCACTGCCACCAGGTGTACCGCGACAAACGCGTCGGCCGGACTCCAGACGATCCGCAGAACAGAGCGGCACGGTGCTCGAAATGAAACGTCTACTGACCGTCTTCCTCGTCCTCCTGGCCCTGTCGGCGCGCGCGATCGCCGCCGAGGACACGACCTTCTATTCGGTGTCGTACATCGAGGTGAAGCAGTCCGCGCGGAACCAGGCGCTCACCGCGCTCAGGAACTACCGCGAGACCACGCATCGAGACGACGGGAACATCCGGCTGGAGCTGTTCGAGCAGGCCGATCGGCCCGGTCACTTCGCGATCGTCGAGACGTGGAAGACGGCGGCCGCCTTCGACGCGAAAGCCGCGGCGCGCAAGCAGATCGCCGACATGCTCGATCCGATGCGCACGAGCGCCTGGGACACGCGGCCCTACAAGACGCTGTCGGTGGCGTCAGGTCCGGTGGAGGCGACGATCAAGTCGGTGTTCGTGATCTCGCACGTGGACGTCACGCCCGACCCGACGATCGCCGGCCGGCTGACGGCGCTCGCGACCGCCAGCCGGCTCGAGCAGGGCAACATCCGCTTCGACGTCCTGCTGCACACGATGCGCTCGAACCACTTCGAGGTGATCGAGACCTGGCAGAACGAGAAAGCGCTCGAGAACCACGCGAACGCCGCGCACACGAAGAAGTACCGCGACGACATCCAGTCGGCGCTCGGCAGCCCGCTCGACGAACGGATTTATCGGGCGATTGAATAGACGGCCTATTTCACCGTGATCCCTCGATCAGACAACAGCGTGCCGCTGGCGCGCGCAAACTCCGCGAGCGCCTTGCGGTAATCGGCGAGCGCGGAGATCGCCGCGCTCTGCGCCTGCTGCAGGTCGTTCTGCCGCGTCAGCACCAGGAAGTTCGTGCTCGTGCCCGCGCTGAACCGTTCCTGCTCCGCCTGCAGCTGCGTCGTCGCCGCCTGCAGTCCGGCGCGCGTCGACTGGATACGGCTCGCCGCCGTGTCGAGCGCCGTCGCGGCGTTCAGCACCTCGACCGCAATCCGATCCCGCACCTGCGACACGCGCAGCGACGCCTGCCGCTGCTGCGCCTGCGCGACGCCGTAGTCGCCCTTCGCTCCCCGGCGGCCGAGCGGCACGTCGACCGACACGCCGATCGACGCATCGGGCATGCGCTGCCGGAAGAGCGCTTCGTAGGACCCGCCGAGCGCGCCCGCCAGCTCCTCGGGAAACGGCGAGACGACGCCGGGAAATGCGACGGTCTGCGGGTTGTGCGTGCCCGCGAGGCCCCGCATCGTGTAGCCGGCGACGACGTCGACCTGCGGGCGCAGGGCGTCTTTCGCCAGGGCGGACTGCGCTTCCGCCGACGAGACGTCCGTCTGCGCCGCGGCGATTTCCGGGCGGCGCGTCACGGCCTCCGCGAGCGCGCGCTGAACGTCGACGCGCCTGACGTCGCTCTCGACCGCGTCGGTCGGATTCAGCGTCTGGCTCCAGATCGGATCGGCGGGATCGTCGGTCATCAGCAGCTTCAGCTGCCGCTCGGCGCGGGCCGCGGCCTCCTGCGCCTGGAAGAGATCGCCGCGCCGGCGTTCGACTTCGGCCGTCGGCTGCGCGATGTCGAGCGCGGCGGCGGTCCGGGCGTCGATGCGCGCCTGGGTGTCGGCGCGCTGCTGGTCCGCCAGCGTGACGCTGTTCGTCCGCACCTCGACCTCGCGCCGTGCGACGACGAGCGACCAGTACGCCTGCTCGACGGCCGCCGCGACTTCCTGCACCTGCGTCTGCAGCTGCGCGTTGGTCTTCTGCCGATCGAGCGCCGTGATGCGGAGCTGGGTGCGCGCGGAGTCGGTCGTCCGGCTGCGCAGCAGCGGCTGCCGCACCTGCACCCCGAGCGTCGTGAGGTACGCGGGCACGAACAGCGTGAAGAAGCTGTTGGTCACGTCGCGCCCGACCGACGCGGACGCCGTCGCCGTCGCGCCGCTCCTGAACAGCTTGCTCAGCGACACCGACGACGAGAAGTCGGTCGCCGTCGGCATGAGCTCGCCGGGAGGCGCGCCCGAGAACAACGTCGTGTTCGGATCGACGTGATGATGCTCGGTCGCCTCGGCGTGCAGCCGGATGTCGTAGCTGCCGAGCGCGCCGGCCTCGCGCGCTTCGCTCGCCGCCACCACTTCGCGCTCCACGCGGACGTCCACGTTGCGCTGCAGCGCGCGCGCGGTCGCGTCGGCGAGCGTGATGGGCTGCTGTGCGGATGCGGCTGACGCGGTACACAGCACGGCCACGATGGCCGCGCCACTCCTGAACGTGATCACGGGACCTCCTTGAAGGACGTCCCTTACTTTACATGCAGTGCGACGGAGGCGATGTGACGTTCCCACGCGAGCTGCAGCTCGCCGGCGCCGTTGCCTTTGTCGGTGACGGTGTATTTCAGCTGCTCGACAAGCTGCGGCGGCGTGCTCATCGTCATCTTCACGCGGCCGACGTCGGAGGACGGCCCGGGATACGTCAGTCCCCACTGGCCGGTCGCCCGGCTCACGACCAGCTCCCACTGATTCGGATCCCTGACGTTCACGTACAGCGTGTACGTGCCGGAGGGCACGCCCAGGCCGGCGATGTCGATGTTTCCCTCGGTCTTGAACGTCGTCGCGGCGTTCGCGCCCGCGCGCCAGATCGGATACGTGGGATCGCGCGACAGCAGGCCGCCGTCGCCGAAGATCCTGCGTCCGCGCACCGACGGCGCGGAGTACTGCACCGAGACCGACTTGCCGCCGATCGTTCCCGTGGCCCGCTGCGGCGGGCTCTGCTGTGCCAAGGCCGCCGAAGCGGCGAGAGTCAGCAGCGACGCGAAGGCGCCCGCGAGCGCCCTCCTCATTCCTTCCCGCATTTCCCCCCCGGGCACCGGTTGTTGTCGCAGACGTATTCGAACAGCCCGATCCTGTCCCACTCGGGCTTGGCGAGCACCTCGAACTCCTGCGACCAGGGCCTCGTGAAGATCTTCGGATCGTCGATCGTGATCTCGTACGAGAGCGCTTTCGGATTCTTCCAGCGCACGCGCTCGATCGTATGCAGGGCGTCGCTGTGCATCCGGAATTCCTTCGGGTTCGTGTAGTAGTAGTCGTCGAGCTGCCAGCGCTTGAAGTTCGTCGAGTCGATGACGAGCGTGTCGCCGTCCCAGCGGCCGACGGGATCGCCGTCGTACATCGGATCCATCCCGGTGCGGTGCGGACGGCCGTCGAGCGGGATGATGCGCGAGTTGCGCTGGAACTCGTGGACGATCGTCAGGTAGTTCTTCGTCTGGAACCACTGCATCGCGTTGCCGGAGAGGATGCTGCCGGGAAATCCCGCGGGCAGGCAGAAATCACGGGGTTCGTCGTGACGGGGATCCCCCGTGCGCGGTTCGATGAAGTTCTCGCCGCCCGGCTTGAACGGCGCGAAGAGCCTCTTGTCGAACACCGTCGCGGCCGAGCGGCCGCGCTCCTGCCCGGGCAGGTACGTCGGCCACTGGTAGATGCCGTTGAAGTCGGGCCTGCCGTCGGGCGTCCGCGGCGGCTGGAACGACGGCGCGTTCTGAGCGAACGCGATGGCGCCGAGCGCACAGACGGCCGTGAGCGCGATCAGTGCGCGTTTCACTGCTGATTCGGAGCGTTCGCCGTGAACACGTTCCGCCCGTCCGGATAGGTGACCTTCTGTCCGAAGCCGTTGTTCGACGCGTCCTTCGCGCGGAAGCCCTCGACGATCACTTCAAGTCCGGGCTTCAGTGCTTCCTTCGTGACGCCGCGGCGCATCAGCTGTCCCGGCGCGCCGCCGGAGAAGGCCCAGTTGGTCACCGAGCCGTCGGCGTTCTTCACGTCGACGTAGAACCAGATGTGCGGGTTCTGCCACTCGACCTTCGTGATGGTGCCGGTCACCTTGATCGGCTTGCTCTCGTCGAATTCCGCCGCGAAGGAATGATGCGCCGCGAGCGGGACACCGGACGCGAGGAGCACGGCCGCAAACAGAACGGAGAGCGCGTGTCTCATGCGCGCCATTCTAGCGCGGAAGCCGCTACTGCAGCGCCTTGGCGATGGCGGCCTTGATGTCGGGCCCGACATTGTACGCCTGCGCCTGCATCAGGGCGGCTTTGGCGTTCGCGGAGTTGATCGCGCCAAGCGCACGCACCGCGCGCAGCCGGTACATGCGGCTGAAGTTGCCCGCGTACAGCGCCACGGTCTGATCGGCAGACATCGTGGGCGCGGCGAGCGAATGGAGGTTCCGGTATTCGACGTCCTGCTGGTACTGCGCGATCACATGCTGTCGCAGCGGATCGAGCGTCGACTGCGGCGGACCTTCGCGGAGAAACTGCGCGAGCGGCGCCACCGCGGTATCGCCGAGCCTGACGACGGCCTGAAGCTCTCCGCTCTGACATTCCTCGCATTCGAGATACGTCACGAGGATGCGCTGCACGTCCGCCGGCGGAAGCGGCTGCGCCGACGACAGCTGTCCGCCGCACGCAAGCCCGGCCAGCAGGGCCACGAAGACGGTTCTTCGCTTCATGTCGTCTCCTCTACGGCACCGTGAGCCATCGCGACGGACACGACATCGACGGCGCCGCCGTCGGGCTGTCCGGACACGAGCGCGTCGGACCCGGCCGTTTGTGGAAGACGTTGATCGACGACGGCTGGTTGACGTTCATCCGGAACACCTGTCCGTACGAGAACGACGTCCGGCTGTAGCCGCCCGAATACATGATGTTGGCCGCGCTGAAATGGGGATCGTCGAACGCACCGCTGTGGTTGACGTGATCGAGCGTGAACGTGTGGCCGAGTTCATGCGCGAGGCTTTCGCCATCCGCGATCCCGGCGCTGACGATCGCGAT
>DATNBT010000279.1:0-3905 GCA_035571855.1 Vicinamibacterales bacterium | reverse complement strand
TGTGCTGGACGATGCGGGGATACGGCCGCCGCTGATCGCGGCGGGCATCAACCTGTTCGGCGGTCCGCTCGGGCTGATCCACAAGCACGTCACCGGCGCGATTCCGATCCGCCGCAACACCAAGGACCCGGCGTACCTCATCACGCTGAAGGCCTACGTCGCCGAGATCCTGAAGAAGCACGACCTGTTTCTCTATCCGGAAGGCGGCCGCAGCTACAGCGGCGAGCTGAAGAACGGCAAGACCGGACTGATTCACGCGGCGCTCACCGCCGAGAACTCGGACATCGTGATCCTTCCGGTCGGCATCGCGTACGACCTCGTGCTCGAGGATCACATCCTCGCGCGGCAGGGCGTGAAGAAGACGCAGCGGCCGTTCACGCGCGAGCTGGCGGAGATGGTCCGCTACGCCGTCGGCTACCGCTCGCGCGTGTTCATCACGTTCGGGTCGCCGATCTCGGTGTCGGGCATCGATCCCGAATCGAAGGGCGACGTGCTCGCGCTGACGAAGCTCGTGCGCACGCGCATGGGCGAACTGTACAAGGTGCTGCCGACGGCGCTGTTCGCCTCGGCGATGCGGCCGTCGATCGCGCGCCGCGATCTCGAGACGCGCATCGACCGCATCATCGAGTCGCTCGCCGGGCGCCGCGCCAACCTGTCGGTCCGCACCGGACGCGAGGCCGTCGAGGCGGCCGCCGAGCCGCTCGAAACGCGCGGCATCGTCGTCCACGAGCGCGGCGGGCGCTTCCGCGTCCGCAACCGCAGCGTGCTGCGGTACTACGCCCGCAGCATCGAACACCTTCTCGAGGCGCCGGGCGTCACGCATTAATGTTCGACGTCGCGTCGAAGGCCTTCTTCCACCTTCTCGCCGGCATCCCCCCGCTCAAGAACGTCGCATCGCGATTCGGCATGCGCAGGCCCACGAGCTTCGCGCGCCGATTCATCGCCGGAGAAACCACGCCGGAAGCCGTCGACGCCGCGCGCGCGATCGAAGCGCGCGGGATGACGATTACGCTCGACCATCTCGGCGAGAGCCTGCACAGCCTGCAGCAGGCGGATTCGGCGACGCGCGAATACCTCGACATCGTCAACGCGGTCGTCGCGAGCGGCATCGGCCGCAACATCTCGCTGAAGCTGACGCAGCTCGGGCTGGACGTCGATCGCGCGAGCTGCGTCGACAACCTGCGGCGCGTGCTCGACAAGGCGGAGCCCGCGGGCTTCTTCATCCGCCTCGACATGGAAGGCTCGCCGTACACCGAGGTGACGCTCGACATCTTCGAGACGCTGTGGGGCCTCGGCTACCGCGAGATGGGCGTCGTGCTGCAGGCGGCGCTCTTCCGCACGGAACAGGATCTGCCGCGCATCATGCGGCTCGGCAGCCGCATCCGCCTCGTCAAAGGCGCGTACAAGGAGCCGAAGGCAATCGCGCACCAGAAGAAGCCGGAAGTCGACGCGGCGTACCTGAAGCTGATGCGGATCCTGCTCGAGAAAGGCAGCTACCCCGCGTTCGCGACGCACGACCCGTCCATGCACGCGAAGGCGCTCGAGTGGGCGGCGTCGCTCGGCCTGGCGGCCGACAAGTACGAGTTCCAGCTGCTCTACGGCATCCGCCGCGACCTCCAGCAGTCGCTCGTCGCGCGCGGGTCGCGCGTGCGGATCTACATCCCGTTCGGCCGCGAGTGGTTTCCGTACTTCATGCGCCGGCTCGGCGAACGGCCGGCCAACGTGCGCTCGGTCGTCTCGAGCCTCGTCGACGAGCGCGCCGCCGGAGGCTTTGTGCCGTAACATACTTTTGAATGCGGCGGCACGGCTGGCACACCGCGCTCCTCGTCGTCGCGGCGCTCGTCGCGGTCGGCGCGCCGATCCTCTTCAGAGGGTGGCGGGCCTCCATCGATCGGAACAGACTGCTGCAGGCCGCCGAACCGTTCCGGATCGCCGGCAACCTCTATTACGTCGGCAACAACAACACGTCCGCCTTCCTGCTCACCGGCCCCGACGGCGACATCCTCATCGACAGCAGCTATCCGCCCCTGACGATGGCGAGCATCGCCAGGCTCGGCGTCGACATCCACGCGATCAAAGTGCTCGCGGCGTCGGACGCGCACAACGGCGCCGACGGCATGGCCGACCTTCAGAAGGCGTCAGAAGGGGCGCTGTGGGCCAGCGAGACGAGCGCGAGCGTCATCGCGGCCGGCGGCAACGATCCCGACTTCCGCCAGCCGCTGAAACTGTTCTCGACGTTCGGAGCGATGCGCTATCCCCCGCCGCGCGTCGATCATCGCTTCAGGGACGGCGACGTGATTCGCCTCGGGCCACTCGCGCTGACCGCGCACCTCACGCCGGGCGACACACGCGGCTGCACGTCGTGGTCGTTTCCCGTGCGCGACGGCACCCGCGTGCTGAACGTCGTCATCGCCTGCAGCCTCAGCCGGTCCGGCGGGTGGCGCTACGCCGGACAGGACGCCGATCTCCAACGCAGCTTCCGCGTCCTGCGCAGCCTGCCCGCCGACATCTGGGCGACGTCGAACTCGCGCGCGTGGGGCCGGTACCGCAAGTACGCCGCGAGCGTCGACGCGAAGAATCCCGTCGAGGCCTTCATCGATCCCGCCGGCTACCGCGCGTACGTGGACGATGCCGAAGACGAGTTGCGGCGCGACGTCGTGCATTAGCATGGTGTGATGCGCGTCATCGCCATCACCGGAGCATCCGCGGGCATCGGCCGGGCCACCGCCGTGCGCGTCGCGCGCGACGGCGCGGCCGTCGCCATCTGCGCGCGCCGCCGCGACCGGCTCGACGCCGTCGGCGCCGAGATCGAAAGAGCGGGCGGCCGCGCGCTGACCGTCGTCGCGGACGTCACGCAGGAAGCCGAGATGGACGCGTTCGTCGAGCGGACGGTCGAGGCGTTCGGCCGGCTCGACGTGATGATGTGCAACGCCGGCTTCGGCATCTACGGCGCGATCGACGACATCACGCCCGGACAGATGCAGAAGCTGATGGACATCAACTACTTCGGCACCTACTACGCGGCGCGGGCGGCGCTGCGCGTGTTCCGGAAGCAGCAGTCCGGCCACCTCATCGTCGTCTCGTCGATTGCCGGCAAGCGCGGCGTGCCGTACATGGGCGCGTACTCGGCGACCAAGTTCGCGCAGATCGGGATGGCGGAGTGCCTGCGGTCCGAGCTGCACGGCTCGAACATCCACGTCAGCGTCCTCTGCCCGATCTCGACGCCGACCGAGTTCATCGACGTCCTGCAGCGCGAGAGCGGCGGCGACGTGACCGGCGCGCTCGGGCCGAAGCAGCCGATCGACGAAGTGGCCGAAGCCGTCGCGCGCGGGATCGAGCATCCGATCCCGGAGATCTACCCGTACAAGAAGGCGCGCGTGCTCGTGATTCTCAACGCCATCGCGCCGGGCTTTGCCGACAGGATGGTCCAGAAGTTCGGCCGGAAGCCCCGCCGTGTCTGATTCGCTCCAGCACGCAGAAAAGATCGCCGCGGCCGCGCGCGACGCCGGCGGACGCGCGCTGTTTGTCGGCGGCTGGGTGCGGGACCGCCTCATGGGTCACGAGTCGAAGAACATCGACATCGAGATCTTCGGGCTGCCCGCGGATCGCGTGCGGACGATCCTCGAGTCGCTCGGCCGTGTCGACGCCGTCGGCGCGAGCTTCCAGGTCTTCAAGTCCGGCGACGTCGACGTGTCGCTGCCCCGCCGCGACTCCAAAGCCGGCCGCGGCCACAAGGGCTTCGAGGTCACCGGCGATCCGTCGATGTCGGTCGAAGACGCGGCGCGCCGCCGCGACTTCCGCATCAACGCGATCCTCTGGGATCCGCTCACGGACGAGCATCTCGATCCGTTCGACGGCCGCGGTGATCTCGAGCGCCGGCTGCTCCGCGTCGTCGACCCGTCGAC
>DATNBT010000278.1:0-3809 GCA_035571855.1 Vicinamibacterales bacterium | reverse complement strand
CTTGGCTGGATCTTTCAGCCGGCGCGAACCGCGTACGCCGCCAACCGCGGCGGCGAAACGATCGAATACGTCTTCGACGCGAACGGCTATCGCGTGCGCAACGCCGACCGTCCGATCGATCTCACGAAGCCTTCCAACCTGTTCGTCGGCGAGTCGGTGATGTTCGGCGACGGCCTGCCCTACGACGCCTCGATACCCGCACAAGTGGAAACGTCGCTCGGCATCCAGAGCGTCAACGCGGCTGTGTACGGCTACAGCGCCGACCAGACGTACCTGAAACTCGAGCGCGAACTGCAGCGCATTCCGCATCCCGTCGCCGTCGTGGCGCTCTTCATGACCGCCCTGTTCGGCCGCAATCTGGACGACGATCGGCCGCACCTCGGACCGGGCCTCGTCTGGCAGCCCGCGCAGCAGCACGGACGGCTGGTGGGCCTCGCCGCGCTGCTCGTGCCCTTTCGACGCGAGGAGACCGTCGAGCGAGGCATCGGCGTCACGCGCGACGTGCTCGGCGCGATCGTGAACCTCTCGCGCGCTCATGGCGCGACTCCCCTGCTCGTCGTGCCGACGATCGGCCCTGAAGCAGACACCGAACGGGCGCTGCGGCGCCGCCTCTTCGACGGCGGAGACATTCCCTACGTGCTCGTCGAACTCGATCCCGCCTGGCACATTCCGTGGGATCACCATCCGGACGCGCGCGCAGCTCATGTGATCGCCGACGCGATCGCGCGGCGTCTCGAGCCCTAGGCGGCATTGTTGCTGCTCGAGCGAATCACCGCGGCGCTTCTCGTCCCCGGCGTGCTGCTCCTCGTGCGATACGCGAGCAGCGAACCCGTTCCCGTCCGCTTCAGCGAAGGACTCGTGCATGGATTTCTCGTGCTGAGCGCCGCTGACGGCTCTCACCTCGCCGACGGCGATCTCGAGCAGACCGTACGCGGCGATCGCGTCACGAGCCGGCTCGTGTTTCGCTTCACCGACGGCTCGCTCCATGACGACACCGCCGTGTTCAGCGAGCGGCGGCAGTTCGCGTTCGTCAGCGAGCACCTGATTCAGAAAGGGCCGTCGTTTCCGCAGCCGATCGACATGGCGGTCGCTTCGGACGGACAGACGACGGTGAAGTACGTCGACAGCCGCGGTGTACCGAAGACGGCGGCCGCCCGATTCGACACCGGCGATCTGGCGAACGGGATCATCCTGACGCTGCTGAAAAACGTGCGGCCCGAGACCGCGCCGAAGGAACTGTCCCTGATCGTCGCGACGCCCGAGCCCCGGCTCGTGAAGCTGAAGATCTCCGTCGCCGGCACCGACAGCTTCTCGACCGGCCGTCGCGGCCGCAAGGCGGTGCACTACGTCCTCACGCCGGACATCGGCGGCGTGAAAGGTCTGATCGCGCCGCTCGTCGGCAAGCAGCCGCCGGATTCCCACGTCTGGATCCTCGAAGGCGATGCGCCGGCGTTCGTGAAATCCGAGCAGCCGTTCTTCAACGGCGGGGCTCTCTGGCGCATCGAGCTCACCAGCCCGGCGTGGCCGCGCACTGCATCTGCACGCTGAAACGCGGCTCATCTGGCGCGTGCGGATTAACTGCTAAGATCGTCGTAATGACCGTCGGCGGCCGGTACGATGAAAACGCGGCTCGCCTGGCGGCCGTCGCGACGATCACCGACGAAGCGCTGATCGCCGCTGACGCCGGCGGCATCATCACCGAGTGGAACGGCGCCGCCGAGCGCCTCTTCGGCTACGCCGCCGCCGACGTCCTCGGCACGCCGCTCGCCGCCATCGTCACGCTTCCCTCCGCTCCGCTCAATCCGACGCGCGCCGTCGAAATCATGGGCAAGCGAAAGAACGGGACGGCGCTCGCGATGTCACTGAGCATCGCGCCGATCGCGGGCGTGAACGGCGAGCCCAGCGGCGCCATCTATATCGTCCGGGATCCCGGCGAACGCGCGCGCGTGCAGCGGGCGACCAAGCACTTCACCGCCATCGTCGAGTCCAGCGACGATGCGATCGTCAGCAAGGATCTGAACGGCGTCATCGTGTCGTGGAACGACGCGGCGACGCGGATGTTCGGCTACACCGCCGAGGAGATCGTCGGCAGGTCGATCCGCACCGTCATTCCGCTCGACCGCCAGGACGAGGAGGACGAGGTGCTCGCGCGGATCAGGCGCGGCGAACGCGTCGAGCACTTCGAGACGATCCGCCAGCGCAAGGACGGCTCGATGTTCCCGGTGTCGCTGACGATCTCGCCGATTCTCGACGACAACGGCAGGGTGACCGGCGCCTCGAAGATCGCGCGCGACATCTCGGAGCGCAAGCGCCTCGAAGAACGCCTGTTCGAAGCCAACCGCCTGAAAGACGAGTTCCTCGCCACGCTGTCGCACGAGTTGCGGACGCCGCTCAACGCGATCCTGGGATACGCGCACATGATCAAGTCCGGCGCGGTCTCCGCAGAGAATCTCGACCGCGCGATCGACACCATCGAGCGCAACGCGCGATCGCTGACCAAACTCGTGGAAGACGTGCTGGACGTCTCGCGCATCGTCTCCGGCAAGATGCGTTTGCACGCGCAGCTGATGCCCCTCTCCGATGTCGTCACCGCCGCGATCGAGGCGATCGTTCCCGCGGCCGATGCGAAGGGCGTGCGCGTGGACACGCACATCGATCCCGACGCCGGCATGGTGCACGGCGATCCCGATCGCCTGCAGCAGGTCGCGTGGAATCTGCTGTCGAACGCCGTGAAGTTCACCGGACGTGGGGGCTACGTCCGCATCGACGTGCGGCGCGAACACGACGAGGTCTGCTTCATCGTGTGCGATTCAGGTATGGGGATTTCGGCGGAGTTTCTGCCGCATCTCTTCGAGCGCTTCCGCCAGGCCGAGAGCGGCACCCGGCGGCCGGGCGGGCTCGGTCTCGGCCTGAACATCAGCAAGCAGCTCGTCGAGCTCCACGGCGGCACCATCACCGCCGAGAGCGCCGGCGTCGGCCAGGGCGCGACGTTCCGCGTATCGCTGCCCGCCGCCCAGGGCGCTACGACGGGTACTGCTGGATAAGCTCGCGCACCGCTTTATCCACCTTCTCCGCGTTCTCCGACGGCTTGTCGGCGAGCACGTCGCTCGCGACGCCGTGCCAGACGGCCGTCTTCGCTTTGTTGTCGAACGCGTCGACGACGAGCGTGCCTTCGCGGAACTCGTTCACATACACCGTCGGCCGCGCCCAGCGCCAGCGCCAGCCCGGTCCCCACGTGTCGTAGAACGTGTCGTACGTGCGCTTCGTGCGCGTCGCGGTGTTGGGAACGACGATGAGGTCGGCGTTCTCGGGCCGGACTTCATCGAGGCCTTTGGCGATCAGCGCCGCGCGGATGTCGTCGTGAATGCGCTGATCCATGACGGGGTTGCCGCTCGAGTTGCCTTCACGCAGCGCGAAGGTCCGGTACTGTTTGAAGTTCGCGTCCGGGTCGTGGTCGGTGCGAACGCGGAGCGTCGACGCGCAGGCCGTGGTGAGCACAGCCGCGGCGACGAGCGCGGTGTTGATGAGTCGATGTACGCGTACGTCCATGTGTGCGAGTCCCTCCCGTTCCTTATGCGGTGCATATCCCGCACCCGCGCGCCCGCGGCACATGCGTTGCTACCTGTTAACGCGGAGGGATACAGCGATGGACGCTTCGTTCCATTTTTCGCTGACGTTCGGAATCATCGTCGCGCTGCTGCTGGCGGCCGGGATCCTGACGCCGTTTCTATTCAGAGAGATCGGCAAAGGCAAGCGGCAGCTGAAGCCGGGCACGCCGCTGGGCGCGGGCGATGCGCGGCCGGGAGGAC
>DATNBT010000277.1:0-4653 GCA_035571855.1 Vicinamibacterales bacterium | reverse complement strand
CTTTCGTTCCTTCCGCCTTCAGGCGGACGTTCGCGGCCCTGCCATCGCCGTATAATCCCGGCTGAAAGGCGGGGCCATGAAGATTTCACGCCGAGCCCTGATCACCGGCATCGCGGCCGCCGGTGCGAGCGCGATCGCGCGAGCGGCGGTGCGGACGGTTCGCGTTGCGGCGATTCAGATTCATCCGGCGCTCGCGGACGTCAGCGGCAACCTCGAACGCGCCGAACGCCTGATTCGCGAAGCCCTCTCGCAACGCGCGGAGTGGATCGTGCTCCCCGAGTTCTTCACGTCGGGCCTCGCCTACGATCCCGTCAACCTTCCCGGCGCCCCGCGGCAGCTCGACGGCGCCCCGATGCAGATGCTGAAGCGGCTCGCGAAGGAAGGACGCGCGAACATCGGCGGCGCGTTTCTCGCCCGCAGCGGACGCGACGTGTTCAACACGTTCGTCCTCGCCCTGCCCACCGGCGAGACGTTCACGCACGACAAGGATTTTCCGACGACGAACATGGAGAGCTCGCTCTACGCCGGCGGCGAAGACGACGAGTTCGTGAAGGAGATTGAAGCGAAAGGCGTTCGGACCGAACGAGAGATCGTCGCGTCGCGCAAGGACAACATCAAGAGCGGCGTCTTCCGCCTGCCGAACGGCACCGCGGCCGGCGCGGCGATGTGCTGGGAGCAGGTGCGCTATCGCACCGCGCGGCGCATGCGCGGGCAGGTGGACGTCGTCATGACCGCGTCCGGCTGGCCGGGCGGCGGCGGTGGCGGCCAGGCCATCATGGAGACGCCGCGGCGTCTCGCGCGTCTCGTCGGCGCACCCGTCGTCCATGCAAGCATCGTCGGCCCGATTCCAGGCGCCGCGTCGGTCGACGGCCCCGGATCGCGGACGCTGCAGTTCTCAGGCGAGAGCCAGATCGTCGACGGCTACGGCAGGAGCATCGCCATCCGCCACTTCGCCGAAGGCGAAGGCATCCTCGTCGGAGAGATCGAGCCGGGACGCGTGATGCCGACCGAAGCGATTCCCGACGGCGTGTTCTGGACGCCCGAAGGTCCGAGCAACACCTCGACAGGCTGGCACACGAGCGGCGCGGCAGGACGCGCGATCTACCTGAAGCGTCGCCAGGCTCTATAATCCGCCTGTGTTGCGCGCGTCTCTCGTCGCATCGGCCGCCGCGCTTGCCGTGGCCACCCTGCTCTTCGTGCCCGTCGCAGCGCAGCCGCCGCGGCCCGCCAACCCGCCGGACATCGCCGGCGAGTGGACGCTCACCAACAACGAAGAAGACACGACCGCGCAGCCGCCGCTCGGCGACTACCTCGGCATCCCCTTCAATCAGGCCGGCCGCATGCGCGCGGACACGACGGCGGAGTCGATCTGGGGCACGCCGGAGTATCAGTGCCGCCCGCACTCGGCGCCGCATCAGTGGCGCGGTCTCGGCGGCGCGCGGATTCTCAAAGAACAGGATCCGCTCACGCGCGAGGTCAAGGCGTACCACATTCAGTTCATGCGATCGCTCGACTGGCCGGTGTTCATGGATCACCGTCCGCATCCGCCGGCGTACGCGCCGCACACGTGGACCGGCTTCTCCACCGGCGAGTGGATCGGCAACACGCTCAAGATCACGACGACGCATCTCAAGGACGGGTACCTGAAGCGCGGCGGTCCGCAGACGAGCGACATGTACGCGATGACGGATTTCCTCACGCGTCACGGCGACGTCCTCACGATCACCACCTACGTCGACGATCCGATCTACATGGAGGAGCCCTACGTCGAGTCGACGACGTACACGATCGACCTGACGTCGAACGTCGCGATGGAGACGTGCAACGGGACGGCGTTCGCCGAGAACGGCGGCACCGATCGCCATCACGTCCCGCACTTCCTGCCGGGACAGAACGCCGCGCTGACCGAGTGGCTGAAGAAGGACGACTGGATTCCCGTCGAGCCCACGCGCGGCGGCGCCGCGACGACGTATCCGGAGTACAAGCCTGGGACGACGCCGAAAGTGCCGCAGTCCAAGACGTCGGTGGACGCGGCGAAAGCGATCGCCGAGCAGAGCCCGCGCGACGGCCAGGTCCACATCCTGCCCGTGCAGGGCAACATCTACATGTTGATCGCCGACGGCACGAACGTCGCCGTCTCGATGGGCGCCGACGGCGTGATGCTCGTCAACACGGGCGCGGCGTCGATGAGCGACAAGGTCCTGGCGGCGGTGAACCAGCTCGCGAACATGAGCGTGACGCCGCCCGGGCCGAACCAGTGCTTCGGCGCGAACTGTCCCGGCGCGTGGGGCTGGTCCAGCCCGTACATGAACGCGATCATCAGCTCGCCGGCTCCGGCGCGGCCCATCCGCTACATCGTCAACACGAGCGCGGCGCCCGAGCACGTCGGCGGCAACGAGAAGATCGCCTCGGCGGGATTTTTCCCGCGCGGCGCGAGCTTCGGCGCCGCGGTCGAAGGCATCGGGCGGCACGCGTCGATCTTCGCGCACGAGAACGTCGGCAACCGCCTGTCCAACGCGCCGGCGGCCGCGCAGCCGACCGACACGTTCTTCGACGAGCTGCAGAAGCTGCCCGAGTACTTCAACGGCGAGGCCGTCATCCTGCACAGCGCGCCCTCGGCGAACACCGACGGCGACAGCTTCGTGTACTTCCGCCACTCCGAAGTGATCGCGGCCGGCAGCCTGCTGTCGTCGGTGAGCTATCCGGTGATCGACGTCGACAAGGGCGGCAGCATCCAGGGCGTCATCGACGGCCTGAACAAGATCCTCGATCTCGCCGTCGCGGAGTATCGCGGACAGGGCGGCACGTGGGTGATTCCCGATCGCGGCCGCCTGTCGGACACCGCGGACGTCGCGTCGTACCGCAACATGCTGACGATCATCCGCGACCGCGTGAAGGATTCGATGAAGAAAGGCATGACGCTCGCCCAGATCAGAACGTCGCGCCCGACGCTCGACTTCGATCCGCGGTTCGGATCGACGGCAGGCCCGTGGACGACGGACATGTTCGTCGAGGCGGTCTACAAGAGCCTTCAGGAGAAAAAGTAATGCGCAGGATTCTGTTCGGCGCCCTCGTCGCCACGCTGGCCGCCACCGCGGCGTACGCGCATCATTCCTATGCCGCGACGTACGACGTCACGCGCGAGATCACGATCGACGGCAAGATCGTCCAGTTCGTCTACCGCAACCCGCACTCCTTCGTGCACGTCACCGCGAAGGGCGAGAACGGCGAGAGCGAGCGCTGGGCCGTCGAGTGGAGCGGCACGACGCAACTCGGAAATTCCGGTGTGACGAAAGAAACGCTCAAGATCGGCGACCCCGTCGTCATCCAAGCGCGCCCGTCGCGCGTGCAGGGCGAGTACCGCGCGCTGATGCTGAAACTGAAGCGCACCACCGATGGCTTCACGTGGGGATCCCCTGGACAGCAGGTCGACTAGAGGCTAGAGGTCAGGGGCTAGAGGTCAGAAGAACAATGCGTACGCTTGCCGCTGGGATCCTGATCCTGCTGTCCGCCGTCACCATCTCCGCCCAGCGCGGACGCGGGCCCGCGCGCAGTCCGCGCGACGGCGCGGCGATCGATCTCACCGGCTACTGGGTTTCCGTCGTCGCCGAAGACTGGAAGTTCCGGATGGTGACGCCGAAGAAAGGCGTCTACGACTCGCTGATGCTGAACGCGGAAGGCCGGCGCGTCGCCGACACGTGGGATCCGGCGAAGGACGAAGCCGCCGGCGAACAGTGCCGCGCGTACGGCGCGGCGAACATCATGCGCGTCCCCGGCCGTCTGCACATCACCTGGCAGGACGAGAACACGCTCAAGATCGAGACCGACGCGGGCACGCAGACGCGCCTGCTCCACTTTACGGATGCGCCCGCGGGCGAACCCTCATGGCAAGGCCGCTCTGTCGCCGAATGGGAGCGCACGCCTGGACGAGGCGCGACGGGCGGCAATCTGAAAGTCGTGACCACGAACCTGAAGGCGGGCTACGTCCGCAAGAACGGCGCACCCTACAGCGCGAAGACCGTCGTGACCGAGTACTTCGACCGCAACACGATGCCGAACGGCGACGTGTGGTTCACCGTGACGACGAAGGTCGAGGACCCCGTCTACGCACGCGGTCCGTATCTCACGACGACGGACTTCAAGAAACTTCCCGACGCGAGCGGCTGGAATCCGACGGCCTGCTCCTCGAAGTAGTACAGGCCTCAGGCCTGTCTCGTCCTCAACATCGGCCGCACCGCGGCCATCAGCGCGAGCACGACGCCGAACGTGCACACGATCGTCGCGCCCGTCGGCAAGTCCAGCTTCAGCGACAGGTAGACACCAAGCGCCGACACGATCGTCCCCATCGTCCACCCGATCGCCAGACGGGTCCCGACGTTCTCGGCGTACAGCATTGCCGCGACCGACGGCACGATCAGGTAGCAGAACACCAGCAGCACGCCGGCGATCGACACCGAGGACGTGACGACGAAGCCGAACGACGCGTAGAAGAGAAAGTCCCAGAAGCGGACCGAGATGCCCTGCGCTTCGGCGGCATCGTGGTTCATGGAGATGGCCAGGAATTTCTTACGGCAGAGGAAGTGAAACAGCCCGATCGCGCCGTAGAGCACTGCCGTCTTCACGACTTCGTGCCAGGACACCGTAAGGATATTG
>DATNBT010000276.1:0-12090 GCA_035571855.1 Vicinamibacterales bacterium | reverse complement strand
TCGCCGCCTGCACGTACGGGTTGTCGAACGAGGTCATCCACGGCTTGCCGCCATGCATGTTGGTGAACTTCAACTCGACGGTCTTCGGCGCGAGCTTGCGGACGTAGTCCTCGAACAGCTTCGCGATCTTCTCCGGCTCCTGGTTCGGCACGAGCCGCATGCTGATCTTCGCCATCGCGACGGCCGGCAGCACGGTCTTCGCGCCTTCGCCCGTGAATCCGGAGAGGAAACCGTTCACCTCGAGCGTCGGCCGCGCCCACGTGCGCTCGAGCGTCGAGTAGTCGCTCTCGCCCTGGAGCTTCGGGATGCCGAAGTCCTTGCGATACTGCTTCTCGTTGAACGGCAGCTTCTCCCACGCCGCCCGCTCCTCCGCCGTCAGCGGCACCACGTCGTCGTAGAAGCCAGGGACTTTGATGTGGCCGCTGCGGTCCTTCATCTGCGCGATCATCTGCGCGAGCACGAACGCGGGATTTGCCACCGCGCCGCCGAACGATCCCGAGTGCAGGTCGGTGCTGCTGCCCCGCAGATCGATCTGCGTGTACACGAGGCCGCGAAGGCCGTAACAAATCGACGGCACGCCGCGCGCGAACATCGGCGAATCCGAGATGACGACGACGTCGGCCTCGAGATCGGCTTTGTTGGCGATGATGAAGTTGTCGAGGTTGACGCTGCCGACTTCTTCTTCGCCCTCGAGGATGATCTTGATGTTCACCGGCAGCCTGCCGGTCTGCTTCAGGTGCGCCTCGATCGCCTTGAAGTGCATGAACACCTGGCCCTTGTCGTCGGCGGATCCGCGCGCGTAGATCTCGCCGTCGCGGACCGTCGCCTGGAACGGCGGCGTCTCCCACAGGTTCAGCGGATCGACGGGCTGCACGTCGTAATGGCCGTAGAAGAGCATCGTCGGCGCGCCGGACGCGCCGAGCCAGTCGCCGTAGACGACGGGATTGCCCGGCGTGGGGATGAGCTTCACGTTCTGCATGCCGATGCGGCGCATCTCGTCGGCGCACCACTCGGCGCATTTCTTCACGTCCGCGGCGTGCTCCGGCAGCGCGCTGATGCTCGGGATGGCCAGCAGCGCTTTCAGCTCGTCGATGTATTTGTCGCGGTTGACGTTGATGAAGTCGATGACGTTGTTCATGTCGGCTCAGCTCTCCACGAGCTCCGTGATCGGGAACTCCATGTGGAAGCGTACTCCGCCGGCGCCCTGCCGCTCCACTTCGAGCGATCCGCCGTGCGCCTGGAGCACCCGGCGGCACGCGTCGAGATCGCCCGACCAGGCGCCGATCTCGTCGGCGTCCGACGCGTTGGGGTCGTCGATGTCGATCACCATGTGATCGCCCGGCGCCGTGACGCGCCTGGTCGCGACGTTCACCTCGCCCGAGCCGTTCAGACGTCCGTGCCCGGTGTGGCTGAGCAGCGTGAGCAGCACGCGTTCGATCTGCCGGCTGTCGACGTACACGAGCTGCAGCCGCGTCGTGCCGCGGAACGAGACGCCGTCCGCCTTCGCGCCGGTTCGATGCTGCTGCACCGCACGGCTCACGATCTCGTTCAGATCGTCCCACCGCCGATTGAGCTCGCTCGTCTCCGTGAACGCGAGCAGGTTGCGGACGACGCCGGCCGCGCGCGTGACGTTCTCGCGCAGCTCCTTCAACTCGGCGGGATCGTTGGGACCTCCGGCGGCGAGCACCTCGACGTTGCCGAGCATCCCCTGCAGCGGGCTCTTCAGATCCTGCGCGAGGCCCGAGACGAAGTGGCCGACGCTGACGAGGCGATTGCTTTCCCTGAGCTGCGAGCGCAGCTCCTCGAGCTCATCGCGCAACTGCCGCGCGCGCCGGCGCGCCGCGACTTCGCGAACGATGATCACAGCTGCCGCCACGACAAGGATGAGAATGGGAAGAAGCAAGGCTAGAAACTATACCGAAGAGCGACGCGGAAGTGGGAGTCGAGTCTGAACTGTCCGAGGAAATCGTCCGGCTCCCCGCGCAGCAGCGCGCCCCCGGCCGTCACCCGCCAGTGCCCGCCCCGCGCCTGCGAATATTCCGCCTTGAAATAGCTCCCGTTTCCGTTCTGCCGGACGGCCGTCTCCAACGAGAAACTGCGATTCACGTCGATCGTGTACGACGCCCGGCCGATGAACGCCTCGGCCAGGCCGCGGTCCGGGGCAAACGGCGCCAGGGCCACCTGCCTCGTCACGTGGTCGCCCGCATACCCGCCGACGAACGACCACTCCCCCGTCTGCCGTTCCAGCTGGATGACGTAAAGAACGTATTCGTCCGTCCGCGGCGTCGAGGACGTGAAGTACGCCGCTTCTCCCTTGATGGTGAACCAGCGCGTCGGCACGGCGACGTCTCCGCCGTACTCGCGGAGAGACGGATATCGGGCGATAACCGCGAGGGTCAGCGGTTCAAGGTTCAGCGGTTCAATATTCGGAAGGTTGTTGAAGCCGTCGAAGAACGACAGCTCGTACTCGATGCGGGATCCGGCATGGTTCCAGCGAATACCCGTCTGCGGGCCCGACGGAAACTGCGACGGCGCCTGCTGAATCGACGCGGACTGCAGCTCGGCGGGAAGCACGACCCATCGCTGGTCGACGAGCGGCGTCCGGCTCGGCGTGAACACCGGCACCCACGCGACTTCGATGTTGTCGTCGTGCAGCCGCACGTTGCCGCGCACGCCCGTCACGGGGAGAAACTCGGTGTCGACGACGTTGAGGAAGTCGCGCGGCGCGAAGCGATCGGTCGGCGTCAGGATGTCGGTCTTGCCCCAGCGGATGAACTGCTTGCCGGCATCGAGCGTGAACGCGCCGTGCGTCACCGTCGCGCTGAGCCGGCGGATCGACAGCGCCGGCCGCTTGAGGTCCCTGTCGCCGACGTCGACGGCCGCATCGACCTGGCCGTGCGAGTTGGCGCGGACGTCCGCGCCGGCGGCAAACTGAATCCACGACGCCGGCTTGACGAAGATCTCTTCGCGGACGAGCAGGTCGCCGACGCCGTTCGTCCGGTCGTTGGGAGCATCCTGCGGATACGCCGTGAGGCTGGCGTCGACGAAGCCGCGCTGCGAGACGGCCTGCGCGGCCGCGACGTGCGGGAGCAGGACGAGGACGGCGACGAACAGCGCGAAGCCTTCCGGCGAGCGTGCGCGCGTCACTGACGGCGGATGGCCTGCAGCGTGAAGTCGTCCTCTGTCATCGGCACGTTGTACTGCAGCTTGTCGAGCGTCAGCCGCGTGCGGCTGCCGCGGCGCAGATCGGACATCTCGAGCCGGCGCGCGGTCCAGATCCCCTGCACGTTCTCGATGTTCGAATAAACGAGCCGGCGGACGACCTGGTCCTTGATGTAGTTCTCGATGCGCGCGAGGGCGTAGTTGTCCTTGCGCACCCAGATGATCGACTTCGTGTACTGCGACGACTTCGCCTCTTTCGGCTGCGACTGAATCTTCCAGCACGCGACGCCGTCCAGGGTCTCGTCGCCGGCGAGCCTGTAGTCGTACTGATCGACGTCGCGCTCCTCGAGATCTTCGAAGCTGAAGTCGGTGCCGAAGAACCTCGTCGATCGATCCTGCAGCGCGATGCGGCGGTCGCGCTCGATGGCCGGCGTCCACATCCATTGATCCGAGGCGCGATCGGGATGGTTGACGACCAGCAGCGCGACGCCTTTCACTTCCGCCGGCTGCGTGAATCGGAGCACGCTCCTGCTCTGCCCGTGCGAGCCGAAACGATCGAACGTCCATCGTTTGTCGCTGATCTTGCCCTTGGCGTCGAACACCTGCAGCAGGCCTTCGTAGCGCTGCGACCTCGCGTCGGTTCGTTTCTGCGCCTCTTCGACGATCTGTCGTGCGTTATCCGCGGCGCGCAGGCCGGCGCTCACGACGACAACCAGCAGTATCGCGACGTACTTACTCATATTCGAGCGCCTCGACGAGCGATCCGCGCACCGCTGATTCGGCCGGCCAGATCGCGGCGATGAAGGCCGCGACGAGTATCGTCGGAATCAACGCCGCGCAGACCGATACCGGGAACTGGTAATCGAAGCGCATGCCGGCGACGTCGCGATGGACGATCTGCAGCACGTAGTAGAGGTTGATCGCGCCGAGCGCGAATCCGAGGATCAGCCCGAGTCCCCCGATACTGAGCGCCTCGATCCAGATCGTCCGCCGCACCTGTCCGTGCAACCCGCCGACGGCCTGCAGCACACCCAGCTCCCGCCGCCGGTCGGTGATCGACACGGTCAGCGTGTTGACGATGCCGAGAATCGCGACGAGGACAGCGACGGCGATTTGCACCGACGTGAGGCTGAACCACTGGTCGGTGATCTTCAGGATGTAGCCTTTGAGGTCCGCGTTCGTCAGCACGAAGACCTGCCGGCGGCCGCTGTACCGCTCGAGGATCCGCTGACGCACATCGGGCATCTGGACGCCGGGCTGCAGGTACACGCGGAAGATGTTGACCGTGTCGTCGCGCCAGAATTTCTGAAAGACCTTGTCGTCCATCAGAATCGTGCCCTGCTGGTCGGAGTAGTCGAGCACGATGCCGGCGATCGGCAGACGAACGGTGCCGTACGGCGCAGGGATCTCCAGGATCTCACCGAGCTTCAATCCCTGCAGCTGCGCGAGATTTTCTGAGACCATCACGGCGTCGCCGGCCGCGGTGCGCCGGTACATGTCGTCCGCGTTTCCTTCGGTCGGCTCCCGGCGCGCGGTCTGCGAGATGCTCTCGATGTCGGCGGCGACGACCATGATCGGCGTCTGCCGGAACACGATGCGCGCGTCGCGGACGGCCTGCACGCGCGCGATGCCCGGGACCGCCGCCAGCTCGCCGGACATCGACCGCGGGAAACGGATCGTGCGGACCACGATGCTCTGTGACGGCGCGACGAACAGATCCGGATTGAGCGCCGTCTCCATCCAGTCTTTGATCGAGTCGTAGCTGCCGCGCGCCATGCCCGCGAACGCGACGACGAGCGCGAGCGAGAGCATGACGGCCGCGACGCTCGCCGACGTCCGGCGCGGCGCCTGGATGAGGCTGTCCGCCGCGAGCGCGCCTTCGACCGGACGCACGAACTTCAGCAGCGGCCGCAGCATCTTCGCGAGCAGCACCGACAGAATCGGGCTCAGCAGCAGCGCGATGGCGACGACGCAGACGTAGCCGATGTAGAGGGTGGAGCCTTTGTTGGAAAACAGGACCGCGGCAACCGCAATCGCCGCGGCGACGATCGCGAGGACGAGGCGCCAGCGGCTTTCCGACGCGGACAGTGCCTGGTATTTCCCCTTCTGCAGCGCCTGGACCGGATCCACGCGTGCGGCGCTGCGCGCCGGAATCAGCGCCGCGACCACGCTGGTGACGATGCCGATCGCGAGCGCCAGGGCGAGCAGCCGGGGGTTGGTGGCGAGCTCGTCGGCGCGCTGCGCGACGCCGTACACGTCGCTGATCAACGTCCCGATCGACGCCGCGATGCCCTTCGCGATCAGCATGCCGAACAGCAGGCCGCCGATCGATCCAATCACGCCCGTCACCGCGCTCTCGCCGAGGAAGAGCCGGCGGATCTGTCCGCGCGTGGCGCCGAGCGCGCGCAGGATTCCGATCTCGGAGCGCCGCTGCGTCACGGCGATCGCGAACGAGTTGTAGATGATGAACATGCCGATGAACAGCGCGAAGAGGCTCGAGACGTTCACCATCATCGAGTACGCGGCGAGCATCGCCTCGAACTGCTGTCCGCGCCCGGACGGCGGCTCGATCTGGAATCCGCTGCCGAGCAGGCCCTTCAGCTCGCCTTCGGCCTGGGCAATCGTCACGCCGGGCTTGAGCCCGATGTCGACGCGGTCGAACGTCCGTCCGCGGCCGAACATCTTCTGCGCGGCGTAGACGTCCATGATCGCGAGGTTGCCGCCGAAGGCGCTCGTCAGGCCGCCGGTCTTCATCACGCCGCGGATCGTGAACTTCCTCTCGCCGAGCACGGTGCCGAGCGGCATCACGTCGTTGACGGCGAGGTGATTCTTCTCCGCGAACTGCTTCGTGATGATGATCGAATCGGGCTGCGCCAGAAACACCAGCGGGTCGTCGATGACCGCCTCGTCGCCGCTCTCGAGGTCGTAGTCGCGCAGGCTGCGGTCGCCCGTCATGTCGACGCCGAGCACCAGCAGGTTGCCCTGGCCGGGGATGTTCGAGTCCACCACGGCTTCGATCGCCGGCACGGCCACGCGAACGGACTTCGCCGACTGCACGCGCTCGAGCACGTCCTCTTCGAAGCCGGTCTCGCCGGAGGTGACCTGCAGCTCCGTCTTCCCGGCGATGCGATCGACCGTGTTCGAGAACGCGTACAGCACGCTCTGATTCGCCGTGTGCATCCCGACGAACACCGCGACGCCGAGCACGATGCCCGCCACGGTCAGCATCGTCCTCAGCACGTGCTTGCGGAAGTACGGCCAGCTGATGAGCCGCAGCAGGATCACCGGCGGACGTCCTCGACGATCCTGCCGTCGCGCAGCGCGATCGTCCGCGAACAGCTCTCGGCCACTTTCATGTCGTGCGTGACGATGATGACGGTGGTGTTGAGGCGCTGGTGCAGATCGCGGATCAGGCCGAGGATCTCGACGCCGGTGTGCGTGTCGAGATTTCCCGTCGGCTCGTCGGCGAGGATGATCGGCGGATAGACCGACAGCGCACGCGCGATGGCGACGCGCTGGCGTTCACCGCCGGAGAGCTCCTCGGGCAGATGCTGCATGCGGTGCCCGAGCTGCACGAGCGTCAGCAGCTCGCGCGCGCGGGCATCCACCTTGCCGCGCGCCCACCCGCGCAGGTGCAGCGGCAGGCCGACGTTCTCGAGACACGTCAGCGTCGGCAGCAGGTTGAAGAACTGGAAGATGAACCCGATCTTGTCGCGCCGCACGCGCGTCAGCTCGTCGTCGGACAGCTCCGCGAGCGAGGCGCCGTCGACGCGGACCTCGCCGGAGCTCGCGCGATCGAGGCCGCCGATCAGGTTGAGCAGCGTCGATTTTCCCGAGCCCGACGGCCCGATGATCGACACCATCTCACCCCGCTCGACGCTCACGCTCACGTCGTCGAGCGCGACGACCTGGCGCTTGCCCTCGAAGCGTTTCGACACGCGGTCGAGCGCGACCTCAGTCTTTCGCGTGGTATCGGGAGTACTCGTCAAGGAATGTCAGCGATTCGAACGTGCGCATGCGATCGAAGAACAGGACGCCGTCGAGATGATCCGTCTCGTGCTGGGCGACCCGCGCCGGAAAATCCCTGAGCGGCATGTCGATCCTGCCCCCCTCGCGGTTCAGGCCGCGCAGCCGGATTTCCTTCGCGCGCGGCACGCGGCCGCGGATGTCGGGAATGCTCAGGCAGCCTTCCCAGTCTTCGACGATCTCGTTGCCGACGGCCGTGATTTCTGGATTGATGATCGCGATGGGCTCCGGGTCGGGGACGTCCTTGCCGGCCTCGGGCTTCACCGACTCGAGGATGCCGACGAAGATGCGGAGGCTCTCGTGGATCTGCGGCGCGGCGAGGCCGACGCCGTGATACTCGGCCATCGTGTCCAGCATGTCGTCGATGAGGTTCTGGAGTACCGGATGCTTGATGTCGGACGGGGAGAGCGGCCGGGCTTTGGCACGGAGGACCGGATGCCCCATGTGCGCGACCTTCAGAATCGCCATGCGTCCTCAATTATATTTGCTTGAGGAACATGCACGACGAGGCGCCGCCCTTCCGCTTCTGCCCGCGCTGCGGCGCGCCGCTCGAGCGGCGGCTGCTGAAATCCACCGAACCGGAGCGCCTCGTCTGCACGAGCGGCGCCTGCGGGTTCGTCTTCTACCTCGACCCGAAAATCGCCGTCGGCACGATCATCACGACGGACTCCGATCGGCTCGTGCTGTGCCGCCGCGCCATCGATCCCGGCTACGGCAAGTGGGTGTTTCCGGGCGGCTACGTCGACCGCGGCGAGACGCTGACGGCCGCGGCCGTCCGCGAAGCGCGCGAGGAATGCGGTCTGGAGATCCGCCTCGACGGCCTCGTCAACATCTATTCGTATCCGGGTCGGGTGCCGGTGATTGTTGTCTATGCCGCGACGTCGCTCGGAGGCACGCTGACGCACGACGACGAGCAACTGGAAGCGGCGGAGTTCGCGCGCGAGTCCATCCCGTGGGATGAACTCGCGTTCCGGAGCACGAAAGAGGGATTGCAGGACTATTTCAGTCGGCCAGACCTTCGGCTTTTTTCTCAGCTGCCGTAATCTTTCCGGCCGCCGCCAGGACCTCGACCTCGCGATCGATCGGCAGCGCGGGAACCTTGACGTGCTTTGCGACGACGGACGCCGTGTCGTTGATCTTGAGCTGCTTCATCAGGAACGTGAAGCGCTCTTCGAGCGACTGGCCGATCGCCTGGCGCGCGCTCTCGTTCATGCTCCACATCTGCTTCTTGAACGGACCGATCGCCTTCTTGCGCGCCTTGTAGATGAACTGCTCTTCGGTGTCCTTCGGCTTCTTCTCTTCCTGCGCGTTCGTACGGACCCAGTCGTACATCTGCGCCTTGAGATCGGCCGGGAACGACGGGTGCTCGTAGACCATGTTCTGGAAATCGGTCGCGAGGTGAATCTCGCACGCGCCGACGCGCGGGAAGGCGTCGAAGGCGTCGGGCGGCAGCGTCGACGCGCCGTGCTGCACCGCGCCGCCGAGGCCGTACTCCTTCCTCGCGACGCGTGACAGCTCTTCGAGCGTCGCGAGATCGATCTTCACGTCCTTCCTGACCGAGCCGTCGGCGTTGATGAAGCCGCCGTGCGCCGTGCCCGTCTGGACGCTGATCTTGCTGATGCCCAGCATCCTGCCGTCGCCTCGCTGCTTCAGCTTCGCGTTGTAGCCGTTCATGTACGCATGCAGCTCGTGGACGTCGGAGTTCTTGCCGCCGACTTCGCCGATCTCGCCGCCGACCGACACCGTCACGCCCTTCGGCTCGCACTTGCGGATGAACTCGGTGAAGTCGGCCGCGAGCGTGACGTTGACTTCCTGCTGCGCCTCGAGCGTCGGCTTGTCGAGATCGACGAGCGTCGACGTGTCGATGTCGATGTTGTAGAAGCCGGCGGCGATCTCTTCCTCGATCAGCGCGCGAAGCGTGTCGAGCTCTTTCTCGCGATCGGGACTGTTGTACTTCTTCGCATTGGTCTGGACGTGGTCGCCCTGGATGAAGAGCGGCCCGCTGAAGCCTTCTCGGAGCGCGGCGGCAAGGACGACGGCGGTGTATTCGTGCGGACGCTGCTCGGTGTAGCCGATTTCCGAGCGCGCGATCTCGAAGATGAACGCGCCGGCGTTCAGCTTCTTCGCGGAGCGGACGACGGCGCGCGCCGTGTCGTACGCCATCGCGCGGACGTTGATCGCCGGCACCGTGAATCCGCCGGCTTCTCCCCGTCCCATCGCGAGGTAGAGATCGTGAATCGACGCCGGACGGATGCCCGCGTCGGCCGCGCGCCTGCGAATCTCATAACGGGCCTGACCGCGCTCTTCCGCCGTCGAGCCGAAGACTGCGTTCCATGCCAGAGTGTCAACTTCGTTCGCCGTTGCGACCGCCATTCCCTCTCCTCCGCATCGGTCCGCCTGAAGGCGGACGCTACCTTCGAGATATGCCTGCCTTCGATTCTAGTGTGAACTCTTCGGCTTCGGCCGCCTTCGCCGCCGTTTCGACAAGCTCGTCGATCGGCAGGGCCGCCTCGGCTTCTTCGATTTGCCGCGGCGTCACGTGCGTGGCCGGGTGCTTCGGCGTGAAAAGCGTGCAGCAGTCCTGATCGGGAATGATGGAAATCGGGAACGTGCCGATGCGTTTCGCCTCGACCGTAATCTCATCCTTATCCATACCGACCAGCGGTCTGAGAATCTGCATCTTCGCCGCCGCACCGATCGTCGTCAGGTTGTCGAGCGTCTGCGACGCCACCTGGCCGATCACTTCGCCAGTCACCAGCGCTCGCGCGTGCCAGCGCCGTGCCAGCCGCTCAGCAATCCGCATCATCAGGCGGCGATACATGACGACGCGGAGATCCGGCGCGACGGTGAGCAGGACCTGCTGCTGGATGTCGGCGAACGGCACGAGCATCAGCCGCGAGCGCTGCTGGTAGCGTGTGAGCACGTTCGCCAGCTCACGCACCTTGTCCTGCGACGCGCGCGAGAGGACCGGGTAGCTGTGGAAGTGCACGAGCAGCACCGAACAGCCCCGCCGCATCAGCCGGTACGCCGCGACCGGAGAATCGATCCCGCCGGAGAGCAGGCATGCGACCCGTCCGCCGGTGCCTGTCGGCAGACCGCCGGCGCCGGGTTCCTTGCCGAAGAAGTAGAACGCGTGATCGGGAAGCAGGTCGACGTGCACGGTGAGATCGGGAGCGCCGAGATTCACCCGCCAGCCTTTCGCTTCTTTGATCCGCCCGCCGACTTCGAATTCGATCTGCGGCGACGTGAACGGAAACCGCTTGTCGGTGCGCCGCGCCGTCACGCGGAACGACGAGGGCTGGCGGTCGCCGAGATCCGCGAGGATCGTCTTCGTCATCTCGTCGAAATCGAGCGGCGCGTGGCCGGCATACGAGTAGTACTGAATGCCGCAGACCGTGCGCAGCCGCTCCTTCACGTCCTCCCAGCTCGCGGGACCGATCTCAATCTGAATCCGGCCCATCACCGAGCGGACGGCAGGCACGCGCAGGCCGGCGAGCGCCGTCTTGATGTTGTGCACGAGCATGCGCACGAACCACGGGCGATTCCTGCCCTTCAGCGCCAGCTCGTTGTAGTGGACGACGATGGAATTCATCGAATTGATGATGATCTGAGACAAAGCCCGGCCGCGCGGTGGCCGGCGACGACGGCGCTTTCGATCGTAGCCGGGAGGCCGGTGTCGATCCAGTCGCCGGCGAGGAAAAATCCCGGCACGGGCGTTTCGACCGACGGCCGCGGCGGCTGACCCGCGGCGAGCGAAAACGTCGCGCGAGGCTCACGAATCACCGTCGACCGCACGAGCCGGGCCGTCCGGACCGCCGGCATCGCCTCCAGCATCTCTTTATGCGCGGCGTCCACGAGCTCGGCGTTCGTTCTGCCCACGAGCGGCGATGCGCCGCTCGACACGAGCGACAGGTGCGACGCCGATCCGCCGAACACCAGACGCTTGTCGAACACCCACTGCATGTCGCGGCCCGGCAAGCCCACAAACGGCAGGTCGTCCGCAGGCATGACCATGCGATCGAACCACAGGTTCACGGTGACGATCGGTGACGAGGACATGGCATTGGCAGATCTAATAATTTGGTGAACCGGTGATTTGTCGCCGGTGAGCAACGCGTCGAGCGCGAACCACGGCACCGCCGAAATCACGGCGCGCGGGGTCCATCGCTCTGCTCCACTCTGCACGGTGACGCCGTCCGGCGCGAGCGACACGGTCGCCGGGGCGCCGGTTCTCACCGCGCCTCCCGCGCGCTCGATGAACGCGCGCGCCGGCTCGGCGTACATCTGATGCAGCGGCCTGGCCGGCAGCACGATCGCCGCGGCCTGCGGATCCGGCCCGAACATCTGCGCAAGGACGCGCGCGAACGGCGCCGCCGTCGCCTCGCTCAGCGGCTGGTTGAGCGCGGCGAGCGCGAGCGGCTCCCACAGCATCTCGCGCAGCCTCGGCGTCTGGCCGTTGCGGATCAGCCACGCGTCGACGGTTTCATCCGCCAGCGGCGCGCGATGCAGCGGACCGCGCATCCGCAGAATCGAGAGGCGGTCGCTCCAGTCGAGCGCGTCCCATTCGATCACGCCGGCAACGAGATGCAGCGGCGACGGCAGCAGCGGGCACGCCAGGCGCGACAGCCGGCCGTCGCGGTCGATCATCGTCACGCTGAGCTGCCGCTGGACGCTGACGTTGTCGATGGCGCCGATGTCGCGAAGGAAGGCCAGCGTCTCGGTGTAGCAGCCGAGCAGGACGTGCTGGCCGTTGTCGACGAGCTCGCCGGTCTCGCGATCGGCGAACGCCGTGGCCCGGCCGCCAAGCCGCGAACGCGCTTCGAGGACGAGCACACGGGCGCCCCGTTTCGTCAGACGGGCAGCCGCGCTGAGGCCGGCGACGCCGGCGCCGATCACGACGAC
>DATNBT010000275.1:0-2310 GCA_035571855.1 Vicinamibacterales bacterium | reverse complement strand
ATCGCCGGCCGACCGCGCCGGCGTGCGGCCCTACGACGTCATCACGTCGCTAGACGATCGCGCGATCGCCAACGACGACGACTTGATCAGAGAGATCGCGTCGCGTGCGCCAGGGTCGGCGGCGCGTCTCCGCCTCCTGCGCGACGGCCGCACCGAGACGATGAACGTCAAGCTGGCGGAGCGTCCGGGCCGCGACGCCGACGACGAGAAGAAGCCGGGCGCCGCGACGCCGGTCGAGCGGAAGAAGAACGACGCGGACGATCCGCTCGGACTGACCGTGAAGGATCTCGACAAGGCCGCGGCGTCGAAGCTCGACATCCCGAAGGCCTTTCGCGGCGTGCTCGTGACGAAGGTCGAGCCGCTCGGACCGTCCTACGACGCCGGCGTCGAGCGCAACACCCTGATCATGGAAATCAACCGTCAGCCGGTTGAGTCAGCCGGCACCTATCGCCAGATCACGAAGTCGTCCCACCCCGGTGACGTCCTGGCGCTCTACGTCTACTATCCCGACCTCGACCAGCGCCGTCTCGTCACCGTGCGTGTCGATCGCTAGCGATCATCATCACCGAATGCCCAAGCCGAAAATCCTGGTCATCGATGACGACGCGGGGATCCGCGAGTCGTTGAAGATGACGCTCGAGTACGACGGCTACGACGTCATCGGCGCGGCGACGGGGCCCGAAGGGCTGAATCTGGTCGAGCGCGACGCGCCGGATCTCGTGCTGCTCGACGTGAAGATGCCAGGCATGGACGGCTTCGACGTCATGTCGCGGCTGCGGTCGATGCAGGGGTCGCTGCCGATCGTCATGATCTCGGCGCACGGCACCGGCACGACCGGGGCCGACGCGATCAAGAAGGGCGCGATCGACTTCATCGACAAGCCGCTCAGCACGGACCGCGTGCTCGTCACCGTCAAGAACGTCCTCGAACAGGAACGGCTGCGCGACGAGAACCGCGCGCTGAAGAAGGCGGTCGAAGTCCGTCACCAGATGATCGGCGAGAGCAGCGCGCTCAGGCAGGTGACGGCGGCGATCAGCCGGGCGGCGCCGACGAACGCGACGGTGCTGATCACGGGCGAGAGCGGCGTCGGCAAGGAGCTCGTCGCGCGGACGATCCACGGCAACAGCAAACGCACGCGCGAGCGCTTCATCCAGGTCAACTGCGCCGCGATTCCCGAGGAGCTGATCGAGAGCGAGCTGTTCGGGCACGAGAAGGGCTCGTTCACGGGCGCGACCGAGAAGCAGATCGGCAAGTTCGAGCAGGCCGACCGCGGCACGATCTTCCTGGACGAAGTCGGCGACATGTCGCCGAAGACGCAGGCCAAAGTGCTGCGCGTGCTGCAGGAAGGCGAGGTCGAGCGCATCGGATCGGCGCGGACGATCAAAGTCGACGTCCGCGTGATCGCGGCGACCAACAAGAATCTCGAAGAAGAGATCGAGAAGGGACACTTCCGCGAGGATCTCTATTTCCGGCTCGCGGTCATTCCGATCTACGTGCCGCCGCTGCGCGAGCGGCCGGAGGACATCGCGCTGCTGGTCCGGCACTTCATGGAGTCGATCAGCCGCGACAGCAACGTCCGGCCGAAGAAGATCACGGCGGCGGCGCTCGACGTGCTGCAGCGGTACCGCTGGAAGGGCAACATCCGCGAGCTGCGCAACACGGTCGAGCGGGTGATCATCATGACGGCCGGCGACACGATCGACGTCGCGGACCTGCCGGATTCCGTGAGAGCCGGCGGCGGCGCCGTGTCGCAGCCTGTCGTGCCGAAGCTCGATGGTGATTCCCAGAATCGAGCGAGAGCGGGAGCGGCGGCGGAGCCGGCGCCAGGGGACGCGAAGCCCGGTACGCTTCGCGAGTTCAAGGACAACGCCGAGCGCGCGTTTCTCGTCGGCAAGCTGCGAGAGAACGGCTGGAACATCTCGAAGACGGCCGAGGCCATCGACACGCCCCGGAGCAATCTGTACAAGAAACTCGAGCAGTACCAGATTTCGCAGGAAACCGACGGGTAGGTAGAATAAGAGCCGATCGCAGTCGGCTAAACGGTCGCCCGCCGTAGCGCTGCAAGGCGCGAAGGTGGGAGGAAAGTCCGAACTCCGCAGGGCAGTGCGCCGGGTAACTCCCGGTCGGGGCGACCCGAAGGAAAGTGGCACAGAAAATATACCGCCCGCCGAAAGGCGAGCAAGGGTGAAAAGGTGCGGTAAGAGCGCACCGCGCCGGTGGCGACATCGGTGGCAGGCAAAACCCCGCACGGAGCAAGACCAAATAGGGAAGCAGGACGGCCCGTCTAATGCTTCCGGGTCGGTTGCTTGA
>DATNBT010000274.1:0-4709 GCA_035571855.1 Vicinamibacterales bacterium | reverse complement strand
GCCCACTTGTTGATCTTGTCCACGCCGACCATGTTGGCGACCGTATAGAAGTACACGTCGCACGACTCGGCGATCGCGCGGCGCAAATCGATCGAACCGTGTCCGCCTTTACGGTCCATCCAGCAGTGGAATATGCGACCGTAGAAGTCCACGTGGCCGGGACAGTTCACCCGGAAATCCGGCGTGATGATGCCTTCTTCGAGGCCGGCAAGCGCGACCGCCATCTTGAACGTCGAGCCGGGCGAGTAGCGGCCCTGAATCGCGCGGTCCACCATCGGCTTGTCTTCGTCGGTATTGAGCGACGCGTAGGTCGTGCGATCGATGCCCGCAGCAAACGCGTTCGGATCGAACGACGGGCGACTCGTGAACCCGAGCACTTCGCCGGTGCGCGGATCGAGCACGACCGCGGCGCCTGCGCTCGCGATCCCGCCTTCGTCGGCCGCCTTGAACGCGTCCTCGATCGCCTTCTGGACGTCGAGGTCGATCGTCAGCTGCAGCCGTTTGCCTTCCGTCGGCTGCACTTCTTCGAGCGTCCGGATTTCACGGCCGACGCTGTTGACGACCACGCGCTTCGCGCCGTCGTCCCCGACGAGGTACGAGTTGTAGACCTTCTCGACGCCGTTTTGCCCGGTCAGATCGCCGCTCTTCAGGCTCGCGTCGGACGCGATCTGCGCGTCGCTGACTTCACCGACGTACCCGAACAGATGCGCGCCCATCGTGTCGGGATATCGCCGCGTCGGCACCTGCTCGACGACGACGTCCGGCAGTTCGCTGTCGAGGCGCCGGGCGACGACCGCGGCCACCTGCGCGAGCGACGCGTCCTGAATGATGGTGATGGGTCGATACGTGGGTTCGCGGCGGTGACGGTCGACGATCGTCCTGACGCCGGACTCATCGACACCGAGCACCTGCGCGAGCAGCCGGATCGTGCGCGGCAGATCCTTGGTGTGTTCGCGGACAATCGAGATGCTGTACGAGTTGCGGTTCTCGACCATCACGCGCCCGTCGCGGTCGAAGATCAGCCCGCGCGGCGCACGCAGCGCGATCGTGCGCTGGTGGTTGTTCTCCGCCATCTCGTTGTACTGCTGGTGCTGGACGACCTGCAGGACCCAGAAACTGACGGCGAGCACGGCAAACAGGCCGGCGATGATGACCTGAAGGCCCGTCAACCGCGTGCTGGTTTTGCGTCGATCCTCAGCCACTCGTACCTCTTCTCAGATTCTAGCGCCGGAGGCGGCTGCGTCCCATGCGCCGCCGTTCGACCGCTCCGGGCAGCATTTCGGACACCTGAAAGGCCGCGACGCCCACCACCGCGTTCCCCAGGGCTTCCCCGGCAATCGCAGCATAAGGCGTCCCGAACGGCCGTAAACCCAGCACGCTTCCGAGGCCGATCGTAATCGCCTGATGCGCGACCGTCGCCACGAAAAACACGACGAATCTGGCGACAGGCTCAGCAATATTCAGCTGGGTGCCGACGATGCCGGTGATGAACCCGACGATCGTCTTCGCCAGCCCGCCGATCCCGATCACGCCCGTCGACAGCGAATCCTGAATCAACCCGGCGACCGTACCCGTCAGCAGCCCGGGCACCGATCCCGACGACAGCGCGACGTACACGACGACGACGAGCACGAGATCCACCGCGACGGTGCCCGACACGACGAAGCGCGCGATCGTGGTCTGCAGCGCCAGAGCGAGGACGATCGCCAGGATGATCCCGGCCGTCTTCACTCTTTTATCTCCTTGCCGTCCTGCTCGGCCTGCTTGATGGCCGAGGGCGTCAGCACGACGAGGACGGTTTCGAGCGACGAGAAGTTGACCGCGGGCTTCACGGTGATGCGTTTGTACGCGGGGCCGCTCTTCTCGACCGTATCGACGTTGCCGATCGTGAATCCCTTCGGATAGATCCCGTCGATGCCGGACGTCACGACCAGATCGCCGACGACGACGTCCGACGCTTCCGACACGTACTCCAGACGGAGACGTTCGTCGCCGCCGCCGAGCGCGACGCCCTGCGCGCGCGACCGTTCGATGACGGCGCCCACGGCCGCGTTGCGATCGATCAGCAGCTGCACCTTCGCCGCGCCGGGACTCGGCACGACGACGCGTCCGACGGCGCCCGCCGCGGCAATCACGGCCATGTCCGACTTCAGTCCGGCCGACGTGCCTTTGTCGATCGTGAGCGTCCGGAAGTCCGGCGAGGCGCTCGACGCGATGACCTCCGCGGCCAGCGTCTGCACGTTCGTCCGATCGCGCAGCTGCAGCAGGCCTTCGAGCTGCGTCGCGCGATCCGCGAGCGCGCGGCGCTCCTGGTACTGTACGCGGACCTCGTCGAGCTGGCGGCGGAGATCGGCGTTCTCGGCTTCCACGCCGCGGAGCCAGACGTAGCGGTTCCAGACGCGCCTCAGGCCGGAGACGCCCGTCGAGAGACCGCGCTGCGTCTGCGCGAAGAGGCCGAAGGTGACGGACTCGAGCACCGGCACGCCGCTGCGCGAGTTGACCTGGGCGGAAATGAGGATGACGTGGCCGACGATCACCGCGAGAAACAGGTAACCCGAGCGGCGGCGGATGTCCAGCAGGGCCATCTCGTCAACCGATCAATCGATGGAGATCTTCCTCAACAGGTTGAAGTCCGACAGCATCTTGCCGGCGCCGAGCACGACCGATGACAGCGGATCTTCCGCCATCGCGAGCGGCAGACCCGTCTCCTCGCGCAGGCGCTTGTCGAGGTTCTTCAGCATCGACCCGCCGCCCGTCAGCACGATGCCGCGATCGACGATGTCGGCGGAGAGTTCCGGCGGCGTGCGCTCGAGCGCGACGCGCACGGCGTCGACGATGACGTTGACGGTTTCGGCCAGCGCCTCGCGGATCTCCTCGTCGCTGATGGTGATGGTCTTCGGCACGCCTTCAATCAGGTGCCGTCCCTTGATCTCCATCGTCATCCGCTCGTCGAGCGGGAAGGCGGAGCCGACTTCGATCTTGATCTGCTCGGCCGTGCGCTCGCCGATGAGGAGGTTGTACGTCTTCTTGATGTACTGGATGATCGCTTCGTCCATCTCGTTGCCGGCGACGCGGACCGCCTTGCTGTAGACGATGCCGGCGAGCGAGATGACCGCGATGTCGGTGGTGCCGCCGCCGATGTCGACGATCATGTTGCCCGACGGCTCGGTGATGGGCATGCCGGCGCCGATCGCCGCGGCCATCGCTTCTTCGACGAGATGCACTTCGCTGGCCTTCGCGCGATACGCGCTGTCCTTCACCGCGCGCTTCTCGACCTGCGTGATCTCGGAGGGCACGCCGATGACGATGCGCGGGCGCACCCACACGTTCCGGTTGTGCGCCTTCTTGATGAAGTAGGTCAGCATCTTCTCGGTGACTTCGAAGTCGGCGATGACGCCGTCCTTCATCGGCTTGATGGCGACGATGTTGCCCGGCGTGCGGCCGAGCATGTCCTTGGCGTCCTTGCCGACCGCTTCCACGCGCCCGTTGACCTTGTTGATGGCGACTATCGAGGGCTCGTTGACGACGATGCCCTTGCCGCGGGCGTAGACGCAGGTATTCGCCGTGCCCAGGTCGATCGCCAGGTCACTGCTGAACAACGACAACATCGAGCGAAGACTCACGAAGAACTCCTTGTAGTCATCAGTCTCCAGTCATCGGTCTCACGTCGTGAAGTCGCGTGCATCGTAGTGAAGCCTGCATGGACCGACGACTGGCGACGGATGACTGACGACTAGTTATCGGCGGGAGCGGATGCGGCCTGAATACCGTTCTTGCCGGAATCTTTGACCGCATACATCGCCTTGTCGGCCGCCGCGATGAGCTCGTCGGCCGAGGCAGCGACGTCGGGCAGCGTGGCGACACCGACCGAAGCCGTCAGGTGAATGTTGAGGCCATCGCCGGCCAGGAATGGATGTGCCGCGACGCGATCGCGGACGCGCTCGCCGACGGCGTAGGCGCCTTCCCCGCCCGTGTCGGGCAGGACGATCGCGAACTCGTCTCCGCCGAAGCGGGAGACGACGTCGGTCTCACGGGCGCTGCCGCGAATGAGACCGGAAGCCTCGACGAGCGCCCGGCTGCCGTACAAGTGGCCGTGCGTGTCGTTGACGCCCTTGAAACCGTCGAGGTCGATGAACAGCAGCGACAGGGGCCGGCCGCTGCGGGACGCGCGCTTGGTCTCGCGCCGGAGCACGAGGTTGAGATAGCGCGAGTTGTACAGCTGCGTCAGGTCGTCGGTGACCGACAGCTCCTCGGCGCGCTTCAGCATGACCGCGCTGTCGAGCGCCATGGACGCGGGTTCGAGCAGCAGCGTGACCGACTCGAGCACGCGCGGCGCGAGCCGCGGTTTCTGCGAGGCCGCCGCGCGATCGAACGCGACGAGCGCGCAGACGCGGTGTTCCCGCCCCGGAAGCGGCAGCGCGAGGACGGCGCCGATGGTCTGCCCGCCGACGCGGGGGTCGCCGCTCAGGTCCTCCGAACTGAAATCCGCGCGGCGATCCATCACCCACCTGGCCACGGCGCGGACGTCCGCCTCGTGGTGTTCCGTCACGCCGCGCCCGGCCAGCACCGTCAGCTGTCCCGAGGCGTCGGCGGAGACGACGGCCCAGCCCGACGCCGGCATCCACATCGACGCGCGTTCCACGATCAGGTCGGCGATTTCGTTGGGTTCGAGGGTCGCATTGACGGCCCGGAGCATGTCGACGAGGGCG
>DATNBT010000273.1:0-10908 GCA_035571855.1 Vicinamibacterales bacterium | reverse complement strand
GTCGATTCGCCGACTTCGGTCATTTTGACCGCCACTTCGGGAAACACCCCGCGCGCCTTCAGCGCCTCGGAGAACGACTCGCCCTCGCGGACGCGCGCGTTGACGATGTCGAGCTGGCTGGCCATGAACCTGTTGCCGATGGACTTGCCGGCGATGTCCAGCGCGTTCACGAGCGGCAGACCGCCGCCGAGCAGCGTGGCGAGCGTGCGCGCCATCTGCGACGTCGCGAACTTCGCCGCGATCGGTCCGATCATCGGGATGCCGAGGACGAGGTGATCGAGACGGGAGCGGTTCGAGGGCTGTCTCAGCCAGAGGGCGGCGAACGCCGCGGCGGCGATCAGCACGAGGCCTATCAGCAGGAACTGTCCGCGGATCAGCTCCGAGACGCCGACGATCATCCGCGTGACGAACGGGAGCTCCGCGCCGAACGACTTGTAGAAATCCGAAAACGCCGGCACGACCTTCAGGATGATGATCGCGACCAGGACCAGCGCGAGGCCGATCAGGATCGCAGGGTACACGAGCGCCGACACCGTCTTCCGCTTCACGGTCGCGATCACGCGCGCGTAGTCGACGTACCGCCGCAGCACGGTGTCCAGGCTGCCGCTGCGTTCCCCCGCCAGCAGCGACGCGACGTAGACGCTTGGAAACAGATCGCCATGTCCGGCGAACGCATCCGACAGCGACGCGCCCGACCGCACCTTCTCGTGCACGTCGTCGAGCACGCCGCGAAACGTCGGCGTCTCGACGCGGCGCTTCAGCAGGTCGAGCGACTGGACGAGCGGCATGCCCGCTTTGAGCAGCGTCGCCAGTTCCTGGTTGAACACCAGGAATTCACGCGCGGGGACACGTCGCGGCTGCGGCAGCCGGAGAGACAGGCCGGCGACTGCGCCTTTCGGCTGGAGGGACAGGACGTAGAGTCCCTTCTCTTCCAGCTCGTAGCGCAGCCTGGCTTCGTTGTCTGCGGAATAGACGCCCTCGATGATCTGGCCCGAGGGCGATGCGAGGCGGCACCGGAATTCCATCTAGCGCGATGCCCCGCAATTTGTTGTCGCCAATGACATTATCGGCTCGCGAAAGTATACCAAGAGTTCCTGCGAACTCCGTTAACACTTAGACCGAGCGGCGCGCGAAAAGGCTGGCGGGTTACTGCCCGAGAATGCGCAGAATACGGGACACGTAATCGCGCGTCTCGGCGTAGGGGGGAATCCCGCGGAAGCGGTCGACCGCGGCTTCGCCGGCGTTGTACGCCGCCAGCACCAGGTCCGTCGTCGGGAATCGATCGAGCAGCGTCTTCAGGTACTTGATGCCGCCTTCGATGTTCTGGCGCGGGTTGTACGGATCGGCCACGGCAAACCGCTTCGCCGTCTCCGGCATGAGCTGCATCAGGCCGATCGCGCCCTTCCGTGAGCGCGCCCGCTCCCGGTAGTCGGATTCGACTTTGATCACGGCGTGCACCAGCTTCGCCGGCACGCCCTGCTCCGCCGCGACCTTGTCGATGATTTCGCTATACGGACCGGCTTCGACGGCAGGCAGCAGCGTGGCCTGGACTGGCGGCGCCGCTTCGGGCTCCGAATACGGCACCTCGTCGGGCGCGAACCGCACGATCAGCGCCGGCTCGCAGACGATCTCGCCGCCCGAACGCAGCGACAGGACGAGCGACTCGCCGTCGACTCGATGAGCCTTGATCGACATCGACTGCCCGTTCGCGAAGAACGCCAGCTCGGCGCGCGCGGGCGCTGCCGCGGCGAGGCAGACCGACATCGACACGAACAGCAGAGGCGCTCTCATCTTCATGAGGTCAGACGATCTTAACAGACGAATGGCCGTGCCGGGCTATCGTGGGACGATGGCCGCGTGCATCACGCGAATGCCGAGCTCGCGCGGATCCTTCGAGCCCGGCGACAGCTGCTCCGGGATGAAGGTCTTGTCGACGGCGATGGTCAGGTCGACGTTTTCACCGCTCCCCCACGCCGCTGAGCTGACGGGGATCTTCCGAAGCATCGGCGTTTGGGCCGCGAGCGTGAACTGGTCGAGCATCGCGCCGCCGAGCGCGACCGTGACCTGCTGCGGCGCGTTGAGCAGCGCGCTCGGGTTGTCGACGTCGAGATACAGCGTCGCGTCCTTCTTCGGGTTCTTCACGGCGAACACGGCTTCGCGCTTCGTCCAGTGCCAGCCGACGCCGTTCCCGGTCGCGCCTTCGACCGACTGAAAGCCGTCCTTGTAGATCATCTGGACGCCTTCGGCCTGCGGCACGAGCTGGAACGTCTTGATCTTGTACGAGCGGTGTCCCGTGTCGGTCCCGGCCATCGGCATGCGGAACTTCTCGTTCGGCGCGTACATCCCGACCTCGATCGACGCCTCGCCGACGTACGGGTAGACGGGCGTGAAGAACGTCCGCGTGTACTCGACCGTCTCGCCCGGCTTCCACTGACTCGTCGGTTTCGGCGGGTCGTGATCGTCGGTGTACATCAACTGGTCGTCCTGGTCGCCGAAGTGCACCATCACCTTGTAGTTCGACGCGATCTTCGCGTCGGCGGCGACCACGAACTTGTACGTCATCTCGATCGGCGTGCCGAGCGGCACGCGGTCGCGGCTGAGCGTGAGCGTCGGCGTGACCATCGGCGACGCGACGGGATCCCCGGCCGAACAACCTGAGAGCGCGAACGCGGCGAAAAGAAACGCGGGAACGGCGGACCGGATCATCGGCAGGAAATCATAGTATAGTTGGCCATCATTTCATGGCGGGTGAAGCGCTCGGTCTCGTCGAAACCAGAGGCCTGATCGGATCGGTCGAAGCGGCCGACGCGATGGTGAAGGCGGCCAACGTCACGCTCGTCGGCAAGGAATACATCGGCGCCGGCTACGTGACCGTGCTCGTCCGCGGCGACGTCGGCGCGGTGAAAGCCGCCACCGACGCTGGCGCAGCGGCGGCCCGGCGCGTCGGCGAGCTCGTCTCGGTCCACGTCATTCCGCGCCCGCACGCCGAAGTCGAACGCATCCTTCCTAAAGGCTAGCACCCGTGGCGGAGCCGGTCAGCGCGCCGTCCGATCGCGATCTGACATCGATTGCCGAGGCGCGCGCGCTCGCCCGCCGCGCGAAGCAGGCGTGGCTCGAACTCGCCGAGTTCTCCCAGGACCGGATCGACGCCATCGTCGACGCGATGGCCGCCGCCGCGACGTCCCAGGCCGAAGCGCTCGCGCGGATGGCCGTCGAGGAAACCGGCTACGGCGTCGTCGCCGACAAGATTCAGAAGAACCTCTTCGCGTCGGAGAAGGTCTACGCGTTCATCCGGCCGATGAAGACCGTCGGCGTCATCGCGCGGCACGAAGACACGCGCGTCGTCGAAATCGCCGAGCCGTTCGGCGTCGTGGCCGCCATCGTCCCCTCGACGAACCCCACCTCGACGGCGATCTACAAGATCCTCATCGCCATCAAGGCGCGCTGCGCGATCGTCCTGAGCCCGCACCCGTCGGCGGTCAAGTGCATCACGCGCGTCGCGGAAGTGATGAACGAGGCGGCGCTGCGCGCCGGCGCTCCCGCCGGCTCGATCAACTGGATGACGACGGTGACGATTGAGGGCACGCAGGAGCTGATGAAGCACCGCGACGTCGCCGTCATTCTCGCGACCGGCGGCATGGGCCTCGTCCGCTCCGCCTACAGCGCCGGCAAGCCCGCTTACGGCGTGGGACCCGGCAACGCTCCGGCGTACATCGAACGGACAGCCGACCTGAAGAAGGCGGTCCGCGACATCATCACCGGCAAGACATTCGACAACGGCGTCCTCTGCTCATCCGAAAACTCCGTCGTCTGCGATGAGGCCGTCGCCGACGACGTAAAGCAGGAGTTCGTGGCGCAGGGCGGCTACTTCATGAACAAGGCCGAGATGGACGCGGTCGCGCGTGTGCTCGTCACGCCCCAGCGACTGCCCAACCCGGCGCTCGTCGGCAAGTCGGCGCTGGTGATTGCCGGGAAGTGCGGGATTACGGTCCCGTCCAACACCCGTGTCCTGATCGCCCCGCTCGAAGGCGTCGGCCGCGACTATCCGCTGTCGATCGAGAAACTCTGCCCGGTCCTTTCCTTCTATGTCGTCAAGGACTGGCGCGAGGGCTGCGAACGCTGCAAGCAGATCCTGCGGTACGGCGGCATGGGCCACACGATGTCGATTCACTCGAAGAACGAGCAGGTCATCCTCGAGTTCGGCCTCAAGAAGCCCGCCTTCCGCATCATCGTCAACTCGCCGACGACGCTCGGATCCATCGGCTTGACGACGGGACTCGATCCGGCGATGACGCTGGGCTGCTGCGGATACGGCGGCAACATCACGTCCGACAACATCTCACCGAAGCACCTGCTGAACATCAAACGCCTGGCGTACGAAGTGACGCCGGCCGCTTCGACCGCCGCCCCGCGTCCGTCCGCACCGCCGTCGGGCATCAGTGCCGACACGCTGGCGGCACGCGTCGGCGCGTTCCTCGGGCAGCGAGGCTTCACTCCGGCTTCCGCGTCGTCATCGCCGTCGGTTCCGGCCGCCGCTCCATCTCAGCCGTCAGCTCAACAGCAGCCGGCGCAGCCGCCGTTGACGTTTGTGTGTGAAGAAGATGTACGGATGGCGATCAAGCGGGGCCAGAAGCTCGTCGTCGCCGAGCGCGCAATTGTGACACCAGCCGCACGCGAGCTTGCCGAAGCTCACAAAGTGCTCACGGTCAGCTCAGCCTTACCATAACTGCAGAGCCCGCTCGACTTATCGTTGACCTTCAATCGACGGGCTGGTAGCCTAGACGGGCATGTGCCGGACCGTCAGAACATCGGCGTTGCTCGGATCGTTCCTGTTCGTCCTCGCGGGCGCTGCGCCGCTTTTCGCGCAGTCGCTCGATTCAGCCACCGCCGCTCCGCCGGCTGCTGAAACGTCCGTCGATCTTCCGTCAGCGACTATCGAACTGTTGCCAGCGTCGGCCATCAAGCCGGGCCCCATTGGTCTGCCCAGCGCCCAGCTGCTGACGGTTCCGCTCAACCAGCGCGTTCTCTCTTACATCGAGCTCTTTCAAGGCCGTCTCCACGAGTTCATCGAGGACGGCATGCGTCGCGGCAGCAAGTATCTGCCGATGATTCAGAAAATCTTCAGTGCACAGGGCCTGCCACCGGATCTGGCGTATGTGCCGCTTGTCGAGAGCGCGTTCCAGCCGGAAGCGATCTCGCGGGCCAGCGCGAAGGGCGTGTGGCAGTTCATGAAGGGCACCGCGCTCGAGAACGGCCTGCGCCACGATTTCTTTGTCGATGAGCGGTCGAATCCTGAAAAAGCGACCGTTGCCGCCGCCAACTACCTGAAGACGCTCGCCGATATGTTCGGCGGCGACTGGCAGCTCGCGCTCGCGTCGTACAACAGCGGTCCCGGCCGCGTGCAGAGCGCGATCAAGCGTGTGGGCCGGGCGGACTTCTGGTCGATCTCGGCCAAGCCGTGGGCCCTTCCGCGCGAGACGCGGGAGTACGTGCCGATGATCCTGGCGGCCATCGTGATCGCCAGGAATCCGGCGCAATACGGATTCACGTTCGAATCCGAAGAAGCGGCCAGCTTCGAAACCGTCAAGCTTCCTCACGCCGTCGAGCTCAAGCAGGTCGCCGAATGGACGGGGACGCCGGTCGAGACGCTCAAGAAGCTCAATCCCGAACTTCGCCGGTCGATGACGCCGCCCAAGGCGACGGACTACGCGCTGAACGTGCCGGTCGGGACGAGCATCGAGATCGCGCGCCGCATGGACGAAGCCGCAGGCGACGACCTGCTGTCGCTGACGCATTACACCGTGAAGGGCGGCGACACGCTGGCGACCGTGGCCCGCAAGCTTCACATCAGCAAGTCCGACCTTGCTGAGGCGAATGACCTGACGACCAGCAGCAGGCTGGCGGCGGGCCAGGAGCTGATGGTTCCGACGGGCGTGCCGTACGTCGCGTATAACGCGCCGGCCGCTGCGGTGAAAAGGACGTCGACCGCAAAGAAGCAGACGTCTCAGACCAAGAAAACAGCGGCCGCGTCCAAGAAGAAGTGAGGCGGCCGCTCGTCGCACTCGTTTTTGCCGGCGCACTGGCCGCCGCCGGCCACGCACAGCCTCAATCACCCGTCACGGGTTCCATCATCAGAGGGCACGTCGTCTCCGCCGACTCCGGAGACGCGCTGCCCCACGCGCGCATCATCATCTATAACGACGCCTCTCCGCTGCCGCCGATCTTCACCGATGGCTCGGGGCAATTCGCGTCGCGACCGCTGCCTGCCGGCGGACGCTATCGGCTGTCGGTCCGCAAGGCGGGGTTTTCGCTGACAAGCGTCTCTCCGATCAACGTGAACGCACCCGACCCGCTCGTGGTCCGGATGCCGCGCGCCGCGGCGATCGCCGGTCGCGTCGTGGACGGCTTCGGCGAGCCGTCCGCCGGCACGATCGTCTCGCTCTATGCCGCTCCCGCCGTTGGACAGCCTCGACTGGGTGCGGTCATCAACCGCGTGGGGACCGACGACCTCGGCGAGTACCGGTTCGGCGGCCTCGCGGAAGGTACGTATCTGGTCTCGGTCAGGACGATGCTCCCGCCGCCGGGGCCGACGAACGGGCCGACGAACAGCTTCGATCTCACCGGCATCTACTTCCCCGGCGTGACCGCGCTCGCACAGGCGGACCGGATTGCGCTTCGACCCGGCGACGAGAGAACCGGCGTCGACTTCTCCGGCATCAGCAGCCAGCCCGACCAATACACCGTCAACTCGCAGCTGGTCGTCCAGAACAACGCGCTGGCGACACTCCGACCCGATGGAACGATTGTCACGCTTCAACCGCGGCCGGTCTCCGGCAACGGCGTGATTCGCGGAACCGTCACGCGCACCGACGGCCTGGCGCTCGTGCATGCGGCGGTGAGTACGCGCGTGACCGCAACGATGCCGGGCGCGCCTCCCGGCGCGCGAGTCGCCCAGCAGATGGTGTACACCGACGACACCGGGGCGTACGAGTTCACCCAGCTGCCGCCCGGCCGCTACCGCATCACGGCGGCGAAGCTCGGATTCACGACCACCGTGTACGGCCAGCAGCTCGAGGACACGACGTCGGTCGCGAACCAGCCGCCGGGCAAAACGGTCGATCTTGCCGACGGTCAGACCAGGACACGCATCGACATCTCGCTGCCGCGATACAGCGCCATGACCGGACGCGTGCTCGACGACTTCGGCGATCCGGTCGAGAACGTCAACGTGAGCGTGTCTGAAATCAGATTCCAGGCGGGACGCCGCCGCCTCATCGGCGTCCCCGGCATCGTGCCGAGACCGACCGACGATCTCGGCCGCTTCCGCCTCTACGGCCTTCTGCCCGGCGAGTACATCGTCAGCTCGTCGGCGGGACAGGTGCAGGTCAACCAGCCGCCGTCGGATCTCTCCGGGTACGCGCCGACTTACTTCCCCGGCACGACGAACGTCCGCGAGGCGCAGCCTGTGCCCGTCGCCAGATCCCAGGACGCGACCGGCGTCGAGTTCGTGCTCGTGCCGACGCCGACGGCGACAATTTCCGGACAGAAGTTCGGCGCCGACGGCGAACCGATGGGCGGGTCGCTGATGCTGATGGAGAGCCAGCGCTCGAGCGCGATCATCACCCCGGCCGCGGGCGCGCGGATACAGGACGACGGGCGCTTCGAGTTTCCGAATGTGGCGCCCGGCGACTACGTGATTCAGGCGGACCACGGCAAGGCGAACAACAACAACGAAGGCGACTTCGTCGCGCAGTACGTCACCGTCAACGGCACCAGCGTCAGCGATCTGGTGCTGCGATCGACGCCCGGGTCGACGATCCGGGGCCGGGTCGTCTTCGAGGGCGACGTCGCGCCGTCGTCACTGCGGACGCTTGCGATCGTTCCCGAGCGCGCCGATCTCGATCTGACGCCGGGCAACGGATCGATCGCGCGCGGCGACGTCCAGCCGGACCTCACCTTTCAGATCACCGGCATCCACGGTCCGCGCCGCATCGACGTCCAGGGCGTCCCGGCCGGCTGGGCCCTGCGGGCGGTGCTGGCGCGCGGCATCGACGTCACCGACATGCCGGTGAAGTTCGGCACGCCGGACCAGTCGATTGACGACGTGCAGGTGGTGCTGTCGAACCGGATCACTCAGCTGACGGCGTCGATCGTGGACGCGAACGGCCAGCCGACGCGCGACTTCGTGCTGCTGGTCTACCCGGAGGATCGCGAGCGCTGGTTTGCGGGATCGCGCTACTTCAGGCGCGCCGGGCCGGACGCAAACGGCGCCGCCATCGTCCGCGGGCTGCCGCCCGGCGACTACTTCGTCGTTCCGGCGTCCGGACTCGCCGTGCTCAGGGACGGATTCGACGCGTGGCAGGACCCCGACTTTCTCGAGGCGATGGCGCCGCGCGCCACGAGAGCGGCGCTGGTCGAAGGCGGCACGCTCTCGATCAACGCCAGAGTCATCAACAAGTAGTACAGGCCTTCAGGCCTGTCGTCCGGGTCACGCCGTCGCGGCCCGCTTGTCGTCGCCGGCGCCGCTGCCCCGCAGCTTCTTGATCCCCTGCTCGATGCGCTCGGCCAGCTCGCGTTCGTGCTGCAGGGTCCGCATCGTGTTGCGCGCTTCCTGCAGCATGAACTCGAGCTGCGCGGCTTTCTCCGCCACGTGATCGACGACGGCCTTCTGCTCGCCCAGCGTCTCGAGATTGATCCGCACGTCGTCCAGCAGGTGGACGATGGTGTTCGCCTTCTGCTGCACTTCGTCGACGATCTTGCGGCGCGAGTCGATGGCGACGATGCGCTCGTCGGTTTCGCCGATGCGGGACAGCAGTTCGTCGACGCGGGTCTTGAGGGCGGAGATCTCGCTGCGGTTTTCGGCCACGTGCGCGAGGTCGGCCTTGCTGCGCGCCGAGATCTGATGGACCGTCTCCACTTCGGCCTTGACGGCGTTGATCAGCTGTTCGCGGCTGGCGATGGCCTGGATGCTCTTCTCCAGATCGTCGGCGAGCTGCTTGATCTCGATGAGGCGCGTCTCGACGGCGGCGAGCTTCTTCTCGCCGAACGCGACCTGCGTGCGCCGCTGCTCGAGCGTCTTGAACATCTTTTCCGCGCGCGCGAGCTGGTCTTCCGACGCCTGAATCTGTCCGACGGTGTCGCGCTGCCGGCTCTGGACCCGATCCAGCTCGGCGAGCATCTCGTCCTTGAGGGCGGACGTCCGCGCCAGTTCTTCCGAGAGCAGCTGCATCTGCCGCGTCCGCTCCGCCACTTCCGAGGCGACGTTGCGGCTCGCCTCGACGAGCTCCGCGAACCGCAGCGTCTGCGCGGTGATCGTCGACTCGTCGTGCTTGATCGTGCCGATGCGTTCGTGCGCGGTCTTGATTTCGCCGCGGAGCGCGTTGAGCTCGGCGACGAGCGGCACGAGGCGTCCCTGCAGCGCGCGGACGTCCTCGAGCTTGTGCTGCGCGTCGGTCATCTGCTCGGCGAGGCCGTCGCACGCGGTCTTCAGCGTGTCGAGCTCGGCACGGCGCGAGAGCTGCGCCTCGAGCTTGCGGTCGACGTCGGCGCTGACGGCGTTGAGGCCGTTCAGCCGGGCTTCGAGTTTCTCGACGAACGGCACGCGCGCGGTCACCCGCGAGAACTGCGTGTCGAGTTCGGCCACGGCTTCCTGCAGCCGCGTCGCCTTCTGCGTGCCCTCTTCGACGAGCGCCATCTTGCCGAGGATCGCGTCCATCTTGGCTTCGAGTTCCGGCGCGCGCGTCTGCATCGCGGCGACGCGCTCGCCGAACGCCTCGAGCGCCTGGCGGTCGGCGCCGAGCTTGTCGCGCAGCTGCGCGATCTCGGCGTGCGCCTTGTAGAACGACTGGACTTCGCCCTTGAGCACTTCGAGGTCCTGCCGCGTCTGCTTGAGCGCGTCCATCTGCCACGACGCCTTCTTCGCGAGCTCGTCCACCTGGCCGAGACGCTCGTTCAGCGTCTCGAGCTGCGTCTGCTTCCGGGTGAGGTCGTCGGCGGACGCCAGCAGGCCTTCGATGCGCTTGTTGATGCCGTCGACTTTCTGATCGAGCGCGAGCAGGTTCTTTTCCTTGGCGGAGAGCGTGCCCATGCGGGTTTCCGCGTCGCCGACCGACGCCTGCAACCCGCGTACGCGCTCGTCGAACGCTTCGAACTCGCGTTTGCGGATCGCGAGCGTGCCGACCTCCGAGCGGACGGCATCGAGCAGCGCCGTCGAGTCTTTCTGCTGCTTCGCGACTTCACGCTGGACGTCTTCGTTCAGCTTCGTCGACGCTTCCATGCGCAGGTTGCTGTCGTCGGCGAGCTTCTCGATGCGCGAGAGCATCTCTTCCGACTTCGCGACCTGCTTCATGCCTTCGTTCAGCTTGGCGATCTGCGCGTCCATCGACCAGACCATCTCGCTGACGCGGTTGGCCTGCACGACCGCGTGCTCCACCGCCTGCTGCTGGCTGTCGAGCACCTTGGCTTTGCGGCCGACGTGCTCGGCGAGCGCGTTGATCGACGCGAGGCGCTCGGCCGTGCTCTGGCTCAGCTCGTGGAGCTGGGTCAGGGGCTCGAGCTTCTTCTCGATGTCCTTCGCGGCCGTCATCGCCGCCGTCGTGTCTTCGCGCGCCTCGCGCGAGGTCTCGCGGATCTTGCCGTAGTCCTGCGTCAGCGCGGCCGCCGTCTGGCGGACCTGATCGAGATCGCCTTTCAGCGTTCCCGCCTGCGTCATGGCCTGCTTGACCTCGGCCTCCGATTCGCGCAGCTTGGTCCGCAGCTCTTCGAGCGCCGCGCGCTCCTTCTTCAAGGTGTCGAGCGTCGCCTGCGTCTGCAGCGCCTGCTGCGACAGCTGCTGAACGGCTTCGCGATGCTTGCGCAGCTCGCCGTCGGGGCCGATCGCCTTCTCCGTCGTCTGCTCGGCCTGGCGCG
>DATNBT010000272.1:0-3366 GCA_035571855.1 Vicinamibacterales bacterium | reverse complement strand
GATTCAGCTCGCGGTTGAGCTGCTTCCTCTCGTTGTTCGTGAGGTTGCCGCCGTTCTGGCGGCGGTCCTTTTTTTCCTGCGCGTGGATTTCCCTGTCGTGCCGCTCGGCCTTGGCGGCTTCGCGCTTCGTCAGCTGGCCGTCGTCGACGCCCGCGTCGATGCGATCCTTCTGATTCTCGATGCGCTTGTTGACTTCGCCCTTCGGCTGCTCCGGCGCCTGCGCGAACGCGGGGCCCGCGACGGCGAGTGCGGTGACGAGGGCGAGAACGTGCGTGCGGAACATCGGCTCTTCTCCTTGGCCGCAGGGGAGCGGACCGGCCGATTTCAGAAGAGTTAGACAGGTGTGATCGGGAAACGTTACATCTAAGGCTTCTTGTGTCCTACGGGTTCCGCCCTATAGCGGAGGACCTGCGGTCGTGCGATTGTTCTGATTCACCGGAATCAGGAATGTCCAGGCAATCGGCCCAAACGGCGGATCTTCGCCACAAGCTCGCGCAGGTGGACGATTTTCTCGCGATGCTGTCGCACGAACTGCGGCAGCCGCTCGCGGCGGCGCTCGCGGCGATCGAGATCCAGAAACACAGTCCGCTCGCCGATCGGCAGGAGCGCGCGCGGCGCGTGATCGAGCAGCAGGTGCGCTACATGGCGCGGCTCGTCGGCGATCTGTCCGAGGTCTCGCGCATCTCGCGGGGCGCGATCGAGCTGAAACTCGAACGGCTGGAGGTCGGTTCCCTCGTTCGCGAGACGCTGGCGATGAGCGAGGCGCTGTTCGAAGAACGCAAGCAGACCGCCACACTCGTCGTCGAATGCGAGCCGGCCTGGGTGAATGCCGACGCGATCCGCCTCACGCAGGTGCTCTCGAATCTCCTGAAGAACGCGTCGTCGTACACGCCGGACGGCGGATCGGTCGCCGTCCGCGTGGACTCGATCGGCGATCGGGTGCGGCTGCGGATCACGGACACGGGCGCGGGCATTCCCGCCGAGGCGATCGATCAGATCTTCGAGCTGTTCCACCGCGGCGTCACGCTCGGCGACGGCCAGAGCGCGGGCATCGGCCTCGCCGTCGTCCGCCGGCTCGTGGAGCTGCATGGCGGCACCGTGTCGGCGGCGAGCGACGGCCCCGGTCACGGCAGCGAGTTCACGGTGCTGCTGCCGCGAGATCTCCGTACGTAGCGTCCGGATCGCGCTACACTGAGGGCATGAGCTGGTCTCGCGTGGCCGCCCTTCGGCGCCGCTCAGGGCTGGTGGCCGCAGCGATTGCGCTCAGTCTCTCCGGCCTGGGCGCCGCCGCGCAGGACGCGTCTCCCAAGGCGACTCCCGAACAGGTCAAGAAGGAACTCGACGCGATCAAGAAGAGCCGGCCGTCGCCGATCATCCCCGCGATGGGCACCGACGACTCGAACGGCGAGACGCTTCTGCGGATCGACAACACCTCGTCATTCAATCTCGTCGTCATCCTCTCGGGACCGACGATCGAACGCGTGGAACTCGGCGCGGGCCACATGCAGACGTTTCAGGTCAAACCCGGCGACTACGAAATCGGCGTCGTCGTGCTCGGCAACAGAAAGATGCCCGCGTTCTACGGAAAGCAGACGGTCACCGAGAAGCTGTTCTTCCGGCACCAGCTCGTGATCCCGCTCGTGTGACACGCGAAGCGCCGGTGGTCGTGTTCGTCGGGGGACACGAGGTCTCCATCACGAACCCTTCGAAAGTCCTCTTCCCGAAGTCCGGTTACACCAAGCTCGACGTCGCGAACTACTACCTCGCGGTGGCTGAGGGGGCGCTGCGCGGATCGGGCGGCCGTCCGAACATGCTGAAGCGCTATCCGAACGGCATCGGCGAAGAGTTCTTCTATCAGAAGCGCGCGCCGGAGTCGCGTCCCGGCTGGATTGACGTCGTCACGATCCGTTTCCCGTCGGGCCGGACGGCCGACGAAATCGTGCTGCGCGATGCGGCGTCGCTCGCGTGGATTGCGAATCTCGGGTGCCTCGAGCTGCACCCGCATCCGGTGCGTGCGGACGATCTCGAGCACCCCGACGAGCTTCGTGTCGATCTCGATCCGGTGCCCGGCGTGACGTGGACCGATGTGCGCGGCGTCGCCCGTGGCGTGCGCGAGACGTTGAAAGAGTTCGGCCTCACCGGCTGGCCGAAGACGTCGGGCTCACGAGGCGTGCACGTCGCCGTGCGGATTCAGCGCAAGTGGACCTTCGACGAGGTACGGAAGGCGGCGCTGGCGCTCGCGCGCGACGTCGAGCGGCGGATGCCGGCGCAGGCGACGAGCAGGTGGTGGAAGGAAGAACGCCACGGCGTGTTCATCGACTACAACCAGAACGCGAAAGATCGCACCGTCGCTGGCGCCTATTCGATCCGTCCGGTGGAGGACGCGCGCGTGTCCGCGCCCGTCACGTGGGACGAGCTCGACGACTGCGATCCGGCGGACTTCACGCTGAAGACGATGCCGGCGCGTTTCACGCGCGTCGGGGACAGGCTGAAGGGCATCGACGAACAGGCGGGCGCGCTCGACGCGCTCCTCGAGTTGTCGGCGCGCCAGGCGCGCGAGGGGATGAAAGATGCGCCGTGGCCTCCGCACTACCGCAAGCAGGCGGACGAGCCCGAACGCGTCAGCCCTTCGCGGCGGCGAAGACCTCCTCGAGCGCGAACGGCGTCGTGACCTCGAGCTGATCGTAGCGGCAGTCCTGCGGCCGTTTGTCCGGACGCCAGCGCAGGAAGATCGTCGCGTGGCGGAAGCGATCGCCCTGCAGGTGGTCGTACTTCACCTCGCACACGCGTTCGATGCGCACCGGCTCCCACGACAGATCCTTGCCCGCGCTCCATCGGCTCTGGCCGCCGGGCATTCGCGTCCCCGCGGCTCCGGCTTCAGCTTGCCCTGAGCCAGGTCGAAGGGCCCAGTCCTTCCACGGATGATCCTTCAGGGCGTCTTCGCGCAGCGGCTCGAGCAGCGTGACGAGCTGGCGGCGCATGTCCATCGTGAACGCCGACGTCACGCCGACGTGATGCAGACGTCCCCGCTTGTCGTACAGACCCAGCAGCAGCGAGCCGACCGCATCGCCGCCGCTCTTGTGCCATCGGAATCCCGCGACGACGCAGTCGGCCGTGCGCGCGTGTTTGATCTTGAACATGACGCGCTTGCCGGGCATGTACGGGAGTTCCCGCGCTTTGGCGACGACGCCGTCGAGGCCGGCACCTTCGAATCGCTGCAGCCAGTCCGCGGCGAGCGAGGCATCGCGCGTGACCGCTGTCACACGAATGGAACTGGTAGCGTCCGCCCGAAGGCGGGCCCCACCAAGCAAACGCTCGAGCTGTGCGCGCCGTTTGTCCTGCGGCTCAGCTCGGATGTCTCGGCCC
>DATNBT010000271.1:0-2282 GCA_035571855.1 Vicinamibacterales bacterium | reverse complement strand
CGGCTGCGCGAGCAGGATGGCGGCAAGTGCGGCGATGGCAGCTTTCATACGCAGCTAGGACGGGCGTCCGGCCGTGTCGGTTAGCCATCGTAGCCGAGAATTGCTACGATGCGCCCGCATGGGACCGACACTCCGACGCCGCGACGTCGTGCTGGGTGGCCTGGCGATGATCGCCGTCACTGGTTCGGCGTCTGCGCAGGACGATCCCGCATCCGCGCGGCCGAAACCGGGCGACTTCCTGGTCCGCGACGGCGACGACGCGAAGAAGCCGCTGACGCCTGCCGACATTCAGGACAACGCGAAGCCGATCGTCGGGTGGGCAGTCGATGCGGCGACCGGGATCGTGCGCAACGGGTCGCGATTCAACCGTCTGGTCATCGGGCGATTGGGCGATCAGGCGTTCGCCTTCACGGCGATCTGCACGCACGACGGCTGCGACGTCACCGACTGGCTCGCCGACGAGCACATGCTGTCGTGTCCGTGCCACTACTCCAAGTTCGATCCGACGGACGCGGGGCGCGTGAAAGACGGTCCCGCGCCGCGCGCGCTGCCGCAGCTTCCGTTGACTGTCACCGACGGCAAACTCGCCGTCTCGGCGCCGTTCACCTCGAAAGTGGGATTCGAATCGCAATGAGAAAAATGATCGCTCGCGCTCCGTGGTCGCTGCTGCTCGCGGCCGCCGCAGTAGAAATTGCCGTCGCACAGGCGCCGCCGCGTCAGGCGCCGACGCCCGCCGTGCTGCAGAACTACCCGGCGGTCACCGAGGCGCAGCTGAAGAAGCCGGCCGACGGCGACTGGCTGATGGTCCGTCGCACGTACGACGGCTGGGGCTACAGCCCGCTCGAGCAGATCAGCAAGAGCAACGTCGCCAGGCTGCAGCCCGTCTGGTCGATGTCGACCGGCGTGACGAGCGGACATCAGGCGCCGCCCATCGTCAACGGCGGCGTGATGTTCGTGTCGACGCCGCAGAACCAGGTGCTCGCGATCGACGTGAGAACCGGTGCGCTGCTCTGGCGCTACCGCCACACGACGGCCGAAGACGCGATCATCGCGCATCGCACGAGCCGCGGCGTCGCGCTGCTCGGCGACAAGGTCTTCTTCGCCGCGGGCGACGCGATTCTCGTCGCGATCGACGCGAAGACGGGGCGCGAAGCGTGGACGGCGAAGGTCGCCGACAACAAGTCGGGTTACTACATGTCGCTCGCGCCGCTCGTCGCGAACGGGAAAGTGCTCGTCGGCACCTCCGGCGGCGAGTGGGGCGTCCGCGGGTTCGTCGCGGCGTTCGACGCGAACACCGGCAAGGAGCTGTGGCGCACCTACACCGTGCCCGCGCCGGGTGAACCCGGCAGCGAGACGTGGCCGAAGGGCGGCGAACACTACAAGAACGGCGGCGGATCGATCTGGGTGACCGCCAACTACGATCCCGACACGAACCTCGCGTATTGGGGCACGGGCAACGGCGGTCCGTGGATGGGCGACCTGCGGCCGGGCGACAACCTTTATACAAGCTCCACGCTCGCGATCGACGTCGCGACCGGAGCGATCAAGGGCTATCACCAGTACCACCCCAACGACTCGTGGGACTGGGACGAAGTCTCGCCGCCGATCCTCGTCGACTTCCAGCGCAACGGAAGAACCATCAAGGGCCTGATCGACGTCGCGCGCGACGGCTATCTCTGGTTCCTGGAGCGGACGAACGGGCCGATCAACTTCGTCGACGGCCGTCCGTACGTGAAACAGAACGTGTTCAAGAGCCTCGATCCGAAAACCGGACGGCCCGACGTCGACGTCACGAGGAAGCCGGCGAGCGGCAAGACCGTCGAGTTCTGTCCGTCGCTCTGGGGCGGCAAGAACTGGCCGCCGATTGCGTTCAGCCCGAAGACGCGGATGATCTACATTCCCGCCAACACCAACCTTTGCGGCGCGACCACCGGCGTCCCGGCGACGTACACACCGGGCCGCGCGTACGTCGGGGTTTCCGGTTTCGGCTCGTCGGTCGCGCCGGGCGGCGATCACTTCGGCGAAGTGCAGGCCTGGAACGTGGACACCGGCCAGCGCGCCTGGACGCACAACTTTCCGAAGTCGCCGAACTGGGGCGCCATTCTGGTGACCGGCGGGGGCCTCGTGATCTCCGGCGGCACGTCGGATCGCAAGATCCACGCGTTCGACGCCGCGACCGGCACGCTGCTGTGGGAATCCGAGCCGCTCAACTCGGGCGTCCTCGCGCCGCCGACGACGTTCGAGGTGGACGGCCGGCAGTACATCGCCGTCGAGAGCGGGTG
>DATNBT010000270.1:0-3603 GCA_035571855.1 Vicinamibacterales bacterium | reverse complement strand
GTTGACGTTGGCGAACATGCCCGGAATCGTGCGGTGGCTGCCTTCGTCGCGGAACTGCGCGAAGAACCACACCGTGTCCTTCTTGATCGGGCCGCCGACGCCGATGTTGGTGTCCCACAGCTTGTACAGTTTGCCGGGCGTCGTCAGCCCCGCGGCCTTGAGCGCGTCGGTGTAGTTGTCGCCGACCATGCCCTTGGTGACGTTCGACTGGTACACGCTGCCCTTGATGGCGTTGCCGCCGGTCTTGGGCACGATCGAGAACGACGGGCCGCCGACTTCGGCTTCGCCGAGGCCGCCGGAGGTCGTCATGGAAATTTCCTGCGCGTTGCCGATGTCGACGACGTAGCTGGAGACGCCGGCGCCGTTGAACGCCGCGCCGGTGTTAGGCCGTCGACCTGGATGCGCGCTTCGTTGACGCGGCCGCCCGCGCCGCCGAACACGAGCATGCCGGGCGTTACCTGGATGTCGAGATTCGCGCCCGCCTGCGTCGTCGTCGCCGGAATCAGCATCATGACGCCCGCGTACGAGCGCGCGGCCGGCATGTTCGAGATGATGTCGTTGCTGACGGTGGTCTGACGGCGCACGCTCTGCGTGTCGACGATAGGCGTCTCGCCCGTGACCGTGATCGTCTCTTCGAGTGAGCCGACCTTCATGTCGGCGTTGATGGTCGCAGTGAACGAGCCCGTGAGCTCGATGCCTTCGCGCTTCACCGTGCTGAAGCCCGTCAGCGTGAACGTCACGGCGTAGGTGCCCGGCCGCAGATCGACGACGCGGTAAGTGCCGGTGCCGTCGGTGACGGCCGTGCGCGTCTTCTCGATCAGCGCGGGGCTCGCGACTTCGACAGTCACACCTGGCAGCACAGCGCCGGAGGCGTCTTTGACGACGCCGGCGATGGTGGCCTGGGCAAACGCCATGGCCGGGACGAGCACGAGGAGCAACAGCGCTCCCAACCCTACCTTCAACCTTCGCATTCGCTATCTCCCTTCGCACACATACGTGTTTATCCCTGATAAACAGGGCGTAAGACACGCTGGCGCAGGCGAATTAGACGATATGCATTAGAAGGGGTCAACGACCTTCTTATTGATCGTTGACGACAGAGATATGCGGATTCAATGAAATGGATATGAAGTGAAAACGCGGGCATTACGGAGCGTAAGGAAAAGGCTAAGGGCGAAGGGCTGAAGCTCAAATGAGCCCTCAGCCCTCAGCCCTGTTGTCTGTTTTCTAGAAATCCACCTGCACCGAGAACTTCCAGAACCGTGGCTGCAGCACGCTCTGCGGAGCGAGCCATGCGCCCGCGCCCGTCGTCACCGTCGGACTGAACGCGAGGTTGTAGCTCAGGATCGCCGACGAGTTCAGCAGGTTGTAGAGATCGAACCCGATGTTCGTCCGCGTGCGGCCGATCTTGATGATCTTCGCGAGGCGCGCGTCGAACTCGTTGACGCGGTCGCCGTAGAGCGTGCCCGGCTCGACGAGGTTCACCGTGACGCTCGTCGCGGCGTTGCTCAACGAGCGGCCGAGCTGCTGCTGGATCGACGTCCAGTTCGACGGCGAACCCGCCTGGGTGATCGTCCAGTTGGCCGCGAGCGGCGCGCCGGCGTCGCTGCGGAACGTGCCCGACACGAGCACGTCGACTTTCGGCAGCGTGTAGCTGCCGAGGCCGGTGTAGCGCGTGACGAATCCCGTCGACGTGTTGCACCACGGGTTGGTCGGGCTCTGCGCGCCGAGCACGGTGTAGGCCGGCGACGCCGTGCGGGCGCCGCAGTAATCCGTGCGCTGCGTGCCGGTGCTCACGCCGCCCTGGAACACGAGGCCGTTCTTCGGCCGCGCCGAGACGTTCAGGAGCGCGCCGTTGTACACCTGGCTGTAATTGCCGCCCGGCAGATCCGTGGCGAGCTTCGTGATCGTGTTCGTGAGCGCCGACACGCTCGGGTTGGCGTTGTAGAGCACGCTGCTCGTGGCGCCTGAAGCCGCCGCCGGAAGGCGCGGATCCGTCGGCGCGACGATCGAGTACGACCCGAACTGGCCGGCCGGCTCGAGGACGTTGTCGTCCCACGTGAAGTTGGTCAGCCAGCGGCGGTTGTAGCCGACTTCGACCGACATGCGCGGGAGGATCTGCTGCTGGACGCTGGCGCCGAAGCCCCAGTCGCCCGGCCGCACGCCCCAGCCGCTCACGAGCTTCGGATCGAGATCGCTCGTGAACACGCTCGACCCGAACGCCGCGTTCGCGATCGCGCTGCACTCGCCGTTGGCCGTCGTGAGCGTCAGATCGCAGTCGGGCGCGTAGTTCCGGTTGGCGTCGTTCCACGTGCGCGTGGTCGTCGTCTGCAGACGGCTGGTCGGCCGCTGCGCGGCGTACGTCAGGCCGTTCTGCGCGGCCTGCAGGTAGCGCCCGATGTTGATCTTGATCGACGTCTTGCCGTCGCCGAACGTGTCGATCGCGGCGCCGGCCCTCGGCGTGATGTCGTTGTACGCGTTGACGCCGGTGGTGTACGGGAACGACAGCCCGTTCGGCAGGAACCGCTGCGGGTCGATCGTCACCGCGGGGAAGTAGCTCCACGCGCGGTCGTACCGGACGGCGCCCTGCAGCGTCAGGCGTCCCATCGTCTTCTGGTCCTGCGCGAAGAACGCGTCGTAGCGCACGCGCTGGTTCGCGGGGAAGTGGTTGATGCTCTCGGTGATCTGGTTGGGCACGGCGTTGTTGAACCGGTACGACACGAACTGGTTGTTCGTGTAGGTGTTCTCGTTGTCGTAGAGGTAGCCGCCCTGATAGCCGAACTTCATGCTCTGCGCGCCGGTGACGTACGACGCGGACGCGCGCCAGGACACCGTGCCCTGCAGATTCCAGCGGTACGTGCCCGAGCGATACGTGAGGTTCGGGATGTTGCCGTTGGACGCGCACGACGGCGCGCACTGTTCGGTGACGCCCACCAGGCTGTCGAAGTCGCTGCCCGGGTGCGGAACGCCGCCCCACTGGCTCCAGTAGGTGCCGAAGCCCGCTTCGAGGAGCAGCTTGTTCGTCATCGGCGAGCTCCACGTCGCCTGCTGCACGCGCTGGCCGAAGCCCGAGAGGTACGTGCCGATTTCAGGCGCCGCCGTCGCCGTGCACGGCGGATTGCTCGCGCCGGGCGCGCCGCAGATGATGTTGTCGGAGCCGGACTGGCGGCATCCCTGATTGGTGCCGAGATAGCCCGCGCCCTGACAGGGGATCTGCTGATCCCAGAACACGTTGATCTTGTTGCGCGTCGTCGGCTGGAACGTCAGGCGCATCGAGCCGTTCATCCAGCTGCCGGCCGTGACCGCCGGACGCGTCGTGTCCGCGACGTACGTCCACGCGCTGGGGTTGCCCATGTTCAGGTTGGCGAACATGCCGGGCACGGTGCGGTAGCTGCCTTCGTTTCTGAACTGCGCGAAGAACCACAGCTTGTCTTTTTCGATCGGACCGCCGATGCCGACGTTGGTGTCCCAGAGCTTGTACAGCTTGCCCGGCGTCGTCAGCCCCGCGGCCTTGAGCGCGTCGGTGTAGTTGTCGCCGACCATGCCTTTGGTCACGTTCGATTCGTACGCCGAACCTTTGAAGCTGTTGCCGCCGGTCTTGGG
>DATNBT010000269.1:0-5614 GCA_035571855.1 Vicinamibacterales bacterium | reverse complement strand
CGTCGCCGAACCCGCGAGTACAGGAGACGCATCCCGGCGTCTACATGGTGATGGGCGAGACGGCGGAAGTCGTCGCGAAGCGGTACGGCATCAGCCGCGATGCGCAGGACGAGTACGCGCTCGTCAGCCAGCAGCGTACGGCGCGCGCGCAGAAAGAAGGATTCTTCGACGGCGAGCTCGCGCCGTTCGGCGCGGTGGTGAAGGACGAATGCAATCGTCCGGAGACGACGATCGACGCGCTCGCAAAGCTTCCGCCGGTGTTCGACACGACGAGCGGGAAGGGCAGCGTCACCGCCGGCAACTCGTCACAGCTGTCCGACGGCGCGTCGGCGACGCTGGTGATGTCCGCCGCCCGCGCGAAGGCGCTCAATCTCGCGCCGCTGCTCGTCTTCCGCGGCTACGCGGTCTCAGGCTGCGGGCCGGACGAAATGGGCATCGGCCCCGTGTTCGCCGTGCCGAAGCTGCTCGATCGCCTGGGCGTGCGGTCCTCCGACGTCGACGTCTGGGAATTGAACGAAGCGTTCGCGTCGCAGGTGATCTACTGCCGCGATCGCCTGGGCATTCCGATGGAGAAGCTCAACCCCAACGGCGGCTCGATCTCGATCGGCCATCCGTTCGGCATGACCGGCTCACGCCTCGTCGGCACGATCGCGAACGAGATGATCAGACGCCGCGCACGGTACGGCGTCGTCACGATGTGCGTCGGCGGCGGACAGGGCGTGGCCGCACTGTTCGAGCGTGCTTAGACTGCAGACTGGAGACCGTGACTGGAGACTGGAGACCGGTGACTGGAGACTGATATGATCGCGTGCTTATGGACAAGCAGAGCGTTCGCAGCCTTGCAGCCGGCTATTCGATTGAGACCACGGTCCGCGAAGCGGCCCGTATCGAGAAATACTCCGACCTCGTTCCGGCCGGCACGTCGCTGTACATCCCCCACGTTCCCGGCGTCGCGCGCGAAGACACGGTCGCGCTGGCGGCGCGGCTGAAGAAAGAAGGCATGGATCCGGTGCCGCACATCGTCGCGCGCCGGACCGAGAGCGCCGCGGTGCTCGATGACTTTCTGAACCGGCTCGTCGCCGAAGCCGGTGTGACGCGCGTGCTCTGCGTCGCGGGAGACATCTCGAAGCCCGAAGGGCAGTTCGACAGCGCGCTGCAGATTCTCGAGGGCGGCTACTTCGAGAAGCACGGGATTACGAAGATCGGCGTTGCGGGGCACCCGGAGGGTCACAAGGAAGTGACCGACGACAAGCTGCGCGACGCGGTCGTGCGGAAGAACGCGTACGCGAAGAAGACCGGCGCGGACGTCCGTCTCGTCACGCAGTTCTCGTTCGTCGCGGATCCGGTGATTGCGTGGGACCGCTCGATCGCGTCGATCAACACGCTGCCCGTCTTCATCGGCCTGCCGGGCCTCGCGAAGGCGAGCACGCTGCTGAAGTACGCGGTCGATTGCGGCGTCGGGCCGTCGCTCGCGGCGTTCTCGAAACACGCAGGCCAGCTGACCAAGCTGCTGACCGTGTCGGCCCCCGACGAACAGCTCGTCGCGCTCGCGAAATACCGGACGGACAACCCGTCGACGACGATCCAGGGCCTGCACTTCTTCGCCTTCGGCGGCATCAAGAAGACGACCGACTGGCTGAAGAAACTCGCGGAAGGGAACTTCGAGTTCACTTCCGACGGTGGTCTTCAGGTCCCCGATTAGGCAATCACGGACGTACAGAAGGCGCAGCGCTTCGCGCCGAGCGGCACCTCGCTCAGGCACTCGCCGCACTTCTTCGTCGTCGGATCCGGCACGGGCTCGCCGCGCCGGATCCGCGCCATCAGCCGGTTCACCGGCACCACCACGAAAAAGTACACCGCGATCGCAATCAGCAGGAACGCCACGATCTGGTTGATGAAGTCGCCGATCAGGATTTTGCTGCCGTTGATCGTGAACGCGATCGCGGAGAAATCCGGCTTACCGACGATCGCGGCAATCAGCGGCGTCAGCAGGTCCTTGACCATGGCGGTGACGACGGCGCCGAATGCGGCGCCCATGACGACTGCGACGGCCAGGTCGAGGACGTTGCCGCGCAGGACGAACTCCCGGAAGCCTTTGAACACCTGACACCCCCTGAGTTGTCAGGCTAACTCAAAACTTATGCCCGTTTCGGTTATCCTGTCCGGGTAGCGATGCGGACCGCCAAGTGGCTCGGCCTCGTCCTGTATGCGGTGGTGCTCGTCCTTGCGCCATTCACGCATCACGACCTCGAGTGCCACATAAAGAATCCGCAGCACTGCACCGCCTGCTCATCCGCACAGGCGAGCGTCGATCCGGCCACGATTCCCGGCCCTGCGATCGCGCCGCTCGTCGACCTCGGCTGGGCGATCTCGTCGTACCGCACGGCTGAAAACGTTCTCCTCGTCACCGACTTCAACGGCCGCTCGCCTCCCGCTTCCTTCTAGCTCCGTTTTCACGGCGTTTTGGACGGAAGGTCCGCCTATATACGCGGACCGTGGAGGCTATTCATGATGTTTCGACTTTGGCGCGTGGCGTGCGCGTTGGGTGTGCTGCTGATCGCGGCGTCGCCGGCGCGGGCGCAATCGGCGCAGCCGGCGCCCGCTGACGCGCAGGCGCTGAGAACAGCGATAGACGATTTGAAAAAAGATTTCGAACAGCGTCTCGCGGCGCTCGAGGGGCGGCTCGCCGCGGTCGAGGCCGCGCAGCAGACCGCGGCCGCCCCGGCACAGACCTCGCCGGCGGCACCGGCCACCGCTGCCGCGGCAGCAGGCGCGCCTCAGGCGGCGCCTGAAAGCGCGGGAGCCACCGGCGCGTCGGTGTCGAACGCGAAGGTCTTCAACCCGGACATGGCCGTCATCGGCGACTTCCTCGGCGCGCTCGGTCGGACGACGCCGGCCAACATCGGCGTCACGCCGGACCCGCTGATGCAGATGCACGAGTCGGAAGCCTCCTTCCAGGCCGTCGTCGATCCGTACGCACGCGCCGACTTCTTCATCTCGTTCGGCGAGCACGGCGTCGATCTCGAAGAGGGCTATCTCACGTTCACCGAGCTGCCCGGCGGGCTGCTGACGAAGGTGGGAAAGATGCGCGCGGCGTTCGGCAAGGTCAACAGCCTGCACAACCACGTGCTCCCCTGGGCGGATCGTCCGCTCGTCATGAACAACCTCGTCGGCGGAGAAGACGGCATCAGCGACGCGGGCATTTCCGTGGCGCGTATGATTCCCAACCCGTGGCTCTTCCTCGAAGCGACCGGACAGGTCTTCCGCGGCGATTCGGGCGACGAGGAGCACCCGCTGTACGCGACGAGCCGTCGCGGGCAGGCGAGCTACGTCGGCCATCTGCGCGGCTATCAGGATCTGTCGGAGTCGACGAACCTCGATCTCGGCGCGTCGGTGTCGCGCGGCTACAACGCGTCGGGCGTCCTGCAGGGCGTCGACGATTACACGACGCGGCTGCTCGGCGTCGACGCGACGCTGCGGTGGCGTCCGCTCCAGCGCTCGATCTACCACTCGTTCATCGCGCGCTCCGAAGTGATCTGGAGCCGCCGCGAGCAGCCGACCGGCGTGCAGAGCGGCTCGGGCTTCTACGTGTCGGGCGACTATCAGTTCGCGCGCCGGTGGTTCGCCGGCGTCCGCTTCGACGCGTCGGATCGCGCCGACAACGCGCAGCTTCGCGACACGGGCGGCTCGGCGATCCTGACGTACTGGCCGAGCGAGTTCAGCCAGGTGCGCGGGCAGTACCGCCGGACGAACTACGCGATCGGTCCGGCGGCGAACGAGTTCCTGTTCCAGTTCCAGTTCTCGATCGGCGCGCACGGCGCGCATCCGTTCTAGGGATTCAGAGGTTCAGGGTTCAGGGTTCAGGGTTCAGAGGTCAGAGGTTCATATGAAATGGTTTGTTGGAATCGCCGCGCTGCTGGTTTTCGCGTCGCCGGCGTTCGCGCAAGGCAAGCTCAACGTCATGGCGTCCACCGAGGATCTCGCGTCGCTGGCGCGCGAGGTCGGCGGGGACAAGGTCAACGTCGATTCGATCGCGAAGGGCTACCAGGATCCGCACTTCGTCGAGGCGAAGCCGAGCTTCATCCTCAAGCTGCAGAAAGCCGACCTGCTGATCGTCGTCGGACGCGAGCTGGAAATCGGCTGGCTCCCGCCGCTGATGCAGCAGAGCCGCAACCAGAAGATCCAGGTCGGCGCCGCCGGCTACCTCGACGCCTCGCTCGGCGCGCAGATTCTCGAGATTCCCACCGGCCAGATCACGCGCGCGATGGGCGACGTCCATCCGCTCGGCAACCCGCACTACTGGCTCGATCCCGAGAACGGCAGGCGCGTCGCGAAGGAGATCGACGCGAAGCTCGACGAGCTGCGGCCCGCCGACAAAGCCTACTTCGACGGACGGCTGGCCGACTTCAACACGCGGCTCGACGCCGCCGAGAAGCGCTGGGCCGCGTCGATGGCGCCCTACAAGGGCACGAAGGTCGTGACGTACCACCGGTCCTTTCCGAACTTCGCCGAGCGCTACGGCCTCGACATCGTCGGCTACGTCGAGCCGAGGCCAGGCATTCCGCCGACGCCGCAGCACACGCTCGATCTCCAGAACGAGATGAAACGGCAGAACGTGAAGATCATCATGGTCGAGCCGTACTTCGACCTGAAGACGCCGAACGCCATCGGCAGGGACACCGGCGCGAAGGTGCTCGTGATGCCGCCGTCGGTCGGCGGCGTGAAGGAAGTGACGGACTACTTCAAGCTGTTCGACTACGACATCAATCTCTTCATCGAGTCGATGAAGAAGTAGGAGCCACATGCTCGACCGGACGATGATCGAATTCCTGGCGGCGCCCTTCGTCGCCAGCCTGATTCTGACGGGGATCCACTCCTATCTCGGCGTGCACGTCGTCGAGCGGGGCGTGATCTTCGTCGACCTGTCGCTCGCGCAGATCGCGGCGCTCGGCGCGACGATCGCGATCCTGCTGCCGATCTCCGGCGGCGACCCGCACGCGCCCGTCGTCTACTGGATCAGCCTCGCGTTCACGTTCATCGGCGCGTTCGTCTTCTCGATGATCCGCGGCAAGCGCGCGCGGATTCCGCAGGAGGCGATCATCGGCATCTGCTACGCCGTCGCGTCGGCGGCGGCGATCCTGGCGATGAGCAAGGCGACGTCCGAGAGCGAGCATCTGAAAGACATGCTCGTCGGGAACATTCTCGCCGTGTCGTGGACCGAGGTGGGGAAGACCGCCGCGCTCTACGGCGCCATCGGGCTGTTCCACTACATCTTCCGGCGGCGTTTCCTCGAGATCTCGATGTCGGCGCACCGCGGCGCCGAGCACGAGCCGCCGTCCGTCCGCTTCTGGGACTTTCTCTTCTACGCGTCGTTCGGCTTCGTCGTCACGTCGTCGGTGTCGATTGCCGGCGTGCTGCTGGTGTTCTGCTACCTGATCGTGCCGTCGGTCGCGGCGATGCTGTACGCCGAGAACGTCGGCACGCGTCTGGCGATCGGGTGGACGATGGGGACGATCGTGTCGGCGCTTGGCGTCTATCTTTCGCTGAAGCTGGACTTGCCGACGGGCGCGACGATCGTGTGCACGTTCGGCGTGGTGCTCGCGCTGATGGCCGC
>DATNBT010000268.1:0-3434 GCA_035571855.1 Vicinamibacterales bacterium | reverse complement strand
TGATCTTCCTTCGGGTACCAGTAGCTGCGGTGGCACGATTCGCATGCCTCGTCGAGGTTCTCGCTCGCGTCCCACAGTTCCTTGGTGTTCTTCCGCTTCACGATGTCCAGGACTTCGAGGCCGACGTTGCGCAACGCCTCGATGCGCGCGTTCCACTCGACGGGATCTTTGTTGACCTTGGCGGCGATCTGCTCTGGCGAGAGCTCGGTTGCGCCTTCGCCGACGCTGTTGTTCTCGTCTCCGGGCGGCGCGAACGGCCGTTCGACCTTGAGCAGGTAGACACCCTCGGCGAGCGTCACCGCGCCAATCTTCAGCTTCTCCCAGTCCTCGTCGGTCTTCGGCTCGACCTCGACGATCTTGCCGTTCGGCTGCACGAACGTCTTCACCGAGTCGAAGATGTAGTCGCCGGCCGGATCGATCATGTACTCCATCAGCTCCTTCACGGAGACGACGGGCTTCATGTCGCCGAGCAGGCGCGTGTGGTTCGCGGTGACGTCGACGGCGGCGGCCGGGGCGGGCGCGGGTTTCTGCGACGAACATCCGGCGGCGAACACGAGCGCGGCAAGGGCCGCGAAGAGAAGTGTTGGCATCTCCGGTCAATCCTACTTGATCGTTTCGTCCGGCAGCTTCGGATGGCTCGGCAGCGTCTGGACGTCGATGGGCTTGAGCGCCGTATGCTTGTCCTTCCGGTTCTGCATGATCCAGTCGAAGTAGCCGGCCGCGCTGAGCTTCAGCGTCACGGGTTTGTCCGACGTGTTTTCCCAGAACCAGCCGTGGATGCCGGTCGTCGGCGCGAGGAACGTGCCGTGCGAGTCGGATTTCCCCGTCTTGTCGTTGAGCTCGTAGCTCTCGAAGTAGTCCGTGCCTTCCTTGCCGGCCGGCTTCACGTCCGGCTCGCCATGCATCTCGAACGCGAGCGGCGCGCTCGCGGTCCACGAGTACACGAGGCCCGCGCCCTTCTTCATGTCGTACTTGACCTCCATCCCTTCGCCCGGCGCGAGCGTGTATTCGCGCGCGTCGAACTTGAAGGCTTGGCGCTCGGGGATGAAGACGTCCTTCACCGTCGGAGCACCCTTCGCCGAGGGGACCAGCACCGGGTTGATGGAGGTCGGGCGAGGTTCGGCGTTCGCGGTTCGGGGTTCGGCGGTTGAGGTTCGAGGTTCTGCCGCCGGGTTGGTCGCGGCCGATTCGTTCGCGCCGGCGAGATCGGTGAGGCCGAGCGCGCGGCCGGTGTGCAGCGGGTCGATGCCGTATTCGGCCGGCAGCACGAACGCGACGAGAATCGCCGCGGCGGCGGCGAGCGCGACGAGCGTCGCCGTCGCGAGCGTTTTCATCGAGGGGACGGTCGTTCGCAGATCGTTCGTCATCGCGTCACCATGAAGCCGGTGAGCTGGTAGCCGACGAGGATGAAGCCGCCGGTCATCAGCAGGGTGTTGGTCACGAACGCGTGGCGGAGGAACCCGCTGCGCGTACGCCAGTAGCTCAGTCCGATGAACACCGCCGTCAGCGCGAGAAACTGGCCGATCTCGACGCCGACGTTGAAGCTCACGATGTTGGCGACGAGCCCGTTCTGGGCCAGCGAGAACTCCTGGAGCTTCGTCGCGAGGCCGAATCCATGGAACAGGCCGAAGATCAGCACGGCGACTTTCGTGTTCGGCTCGATGCCGAACAGCCGCTCGAACCCGTGCATGTTGTCGAACGCCTTGTAGACGACGGAGAAGCCGATGATGGCGTCGATGACGTACGAGTTCGCGTGGATGCCGCCGAGCACGCCGGCGAGCAGCGTGATGCTGTGGCCGATCGTGAACAGGCTGACGTAGAGCAACACGTCCTTGACGCGGTAGAGGAAGAAGATGACGCCGACCAGAAACAGCAGGTGGTCGTAGCCCGTCACCATGTGCTTCGCGCCGAGATACATGAACGGCGCGATCGCGCGCCCCGTGTTCGAGACGACGAACGCCGCGTCCCGCTTGCTGACGTTGTGCGCGAACGCGTCAGCCGGCAGGAGCAGGAGCGCGATTGCGGCCACCGCCGCGATCGCGAGCGCCTGCGCTAGCTTCCGCTGTGTTTGAGTATCCATATGATCCCTGTCCCGAACCGGAACCGCTGCCGGTCGACGATCGAATTGTAGGTCTGGCTGAGCGGCAGAGAGACGAGCGCGAAGGCCTGCAGCGTCGGCGTGATGTCGAAGACGAGGCCGGGATGGATGAACACGCCGGACGCGCCGCTGTCGGCGACGATGGCGCCGTTCTCCTCGGACTGGAACATGCGTTCGTACGACAGGCCGATCTGCATGCTGAACAGCCTGCCGTGCTCCTCGTCGTCGATCGGCGTGTAGGCGAGTCCGCCGCCGGCGAACGTGTTGCCGCTGTCGCGCACGCCGTCGTAGACGCCGCGATGGTGATAGTAGACGTAGGCGATTGTCGCGAACGGCTTCTTCTCGAGCGACCAGAGGCCGGCCGCGATCTCGCCGAACGCGCCCTTCCCGAAGTCGTGATCGAAGGTGCCCGTCGGCAGCTCCACGCCTCCGACCGCCATCACGTACGATTCGTCGACGCCGAACGCCTTCGCCGCGCCGGGCGTTTCGACGCGGTACCTCGCCGACACGAGCATGTCTTCGAAACCGCGGGACTTCGCGCCCGGTGAGTTCGGATCCGGCGCGCCGCCCGCGAACGTCATCGGCACGACGAACGCCATCGACAGCGGCCTGGACTTCACCGGCTTGAACCCGACGCTGTACACCGTCGTCGTCTCGCGCCGTTCTTTGTCGTCCTTGCCGGTTTCCTTGTCGAACACGAGCGCGGAAAGAAAAATTCCCGGAGACAGGACCGCGGACGACTGCGGTCCGAACATCGCTTCGTGATGCGCCAACGCCGGCGACGCCGTCGCCAGGCACGCAATCACACCAATCAGTACGTGTTTCACCAAGTCACTCCATCACCAGATGAGCCAATCGTTGAGACGGACGGGTATCGACCCGCCGGAACGGTTCAGGCGAGGAGCGTGGGAGGCCCGCGATGGCGGTTCGAGACCTTCGGAGGACCGTGTGGCGGCGCCGCGTCGTCACGTTCGACGACCACCCAGCGCGTCGGGGAGAGGACGTACTCGCCGCCGGACGGCGCGGCCGCCATGTGCCGGACGAGATGAAACGTGCCTTCGTGAAGAATCGGGCTGTCGAGCCAGAGGATGTGCTCGATGTCGTGCTCGATTTCGGTGTCGTCACCCTGATGCAGGGTGAACGCGTGCGGGCCGAAGTGGCTATGAGCGACGGCAGCGCCATCGTGAGTCGCGCCTGTCCCGTGCAGATGCGTAGTGGTAATCCCCGACGCAAAGACGAGAAATGGAACGGCCACAAACAGAGCTGCGGCGCGCGCCAGGAGGCGAATCACGCGTTGCATTATTAGAGGTCGCGGGGCTACCGTCAATGAAGTGGC
>DATNBT010000267.1:0-4802 GCA_035571855.1 Vicinamibacterales bacterium | reverse complement strand
GACGATCCAACCGGTGAGCTATCGCCCGGTCGTCGAAGCGACGGGCAACGTCGCGTTCAACGGCGACCGCTCGACACAGGTGCTGTCGCCCGTCTCCGGGCCGGCGACGCGGGTGCTCGTTTCGCCGGGCGCGGTGGTGACGCGCGGCGAGCCGTTGGCAAACGTGTCGTCGCCCGACTTCGCCGCCGCGGTGGCCGACTACCGCAAGGCACAGACGGCCTATCGCAACGCCAAACGCATCGCCGATCGCGATTCGGCGCTCTACAAGAACGACGCGTTGGCGCGCGGCGATCTCGAGCAGGCGCAGTCGGACCTCGCGTCGGCCGGAGCCGATGTCGACGCGGCCGTGGAGAGCATGCGCGCACTCGGCGTGGACGAGTCGCAGATCGACGCCGTCCGCGACGGCCGGACCAGCGCGATCGCCGCGATCATCCGCTCCCCGATCGACGGAACCGTGGTCGAGAAGCTCATCTCCGACGGACAGCTGCTGCAAGCGGGCAGCACGCCCTGCTTCACGATCGCTGATCTGAGCACGATGTGGGTCCTGGCGAGCGTGTACGCGAACGATCTGCCGGAAGTCGCCGTCGGCCAGCCCGCCGACGTGATCACCGACGCCAGGCAGGCTCCGATCCCCGGCAAAGTCGACTACATCGCGTCGCTCGCCGATCCGGGCACCAAGGCCGTGACCGTTCGTATTCTCGTACCCAACAACAATCAAGTCCTGCGCCGCGACATGTTCGTGCGCGTGCAGATCAAGTCGAGCCAGGAGCACCGCGGTATGCTCGTTCCGGTGTCTTCGGTGATGCGCGACGACGAGAATCTGCCATTCGTGTTCGTCGCTGCGGCCAACAACGCCTTCGCGCGCCGGCGGATCGACCTCGGCTCGCGGATCGGCGACAAGTACGAGGTGACGAGCGGCCTCGCGGCCGGCGATCAGGTGGTGACGGAGGGAGCGCTGTTTCTCCAGTTCGCGGAGACCCAGTGACCTCGTCGCCCGAGGGACCCGACACGCACCCGATTCCCGGGAGCGATCCGGCCTCCCACCTCCCGAGCACCGCCGCACGCGGCCCGATCCAGCGGCTCGTCACGGCGTCGGTCAGCCAGCCGCTCCTCGTGATGTTGGTCGGGCTGGTCATCGTCGGCGCCGGCATTCTGTCGCTGAAGCGACTCCCGGTCGACGCCTACCCGGATGTGTCGCCTCCGTCGGTCGAGATGACGGCGCAGTGGCCAGGACACGCCGCCGAGGAAGTCGAGCGGCTGATCACCGTCCCGATCGAGACGGAGTTGAACGGGCTGCCGAATCTCGTCGTGATGCGCTCGGTATCGCTCTACGGGCTGGCGAGCATTCGGGTGACGTTCACCGACGGCACGGACCTGTACTTCGATCGTGAGCAGGTGTTCGAACGGCTGAGCGGGGCGGATCTCCCAGACGGCGTCTCGCCGGACATCGAGGCGCCATTCTCGCCGGCGGGCCTCGTGTATCGCTACGTCATTCAGAGCTCCGACCGATCGGCGATGGACTTGCATGTGTTGCAGGACTGGGTGCTCGACAAGGCGTACCGCGCCGTGCCGGGAGTGGCCGACGTGGCGTCGCTGGGCGGCGAAACGATGCAGTATCAGGTGCTCGTCGACCCGACGAAGCTCGCCGGCGCCGGGCTCTCGATCGACGACGTGAGCAACGCGCTCAATCAGAACAATGGGAACGGCGGCGGCGGCTTCATCTCCGAAGGCGGCCAGTTCTTCTACGTTCGCGGCTTGGGGCGCGTCGTCACGCTGCAGGACATCGGGAACGTCGTCATCGCGGTGAAGAGCGGGGTGCCGGTGCTGATCAAAGACGTGGCGTCCGTGGAGATCGGGCACGCGCCGCGGCTCGGCAACTTCGGCTACAACAAGCAGGACGACGCGGTCGAAGGCGTCATCCTCATGCGCACCGGGGAGCAAGCGCAGGTCGTGCTCAAGCGCGTCGAGGCCAAGACGCGCGAGCTGAACGACAATATTTTGCCGAAGGACGTCAAGGTCGTGCCGTTCTACGATCGCAGCGACCTGATCGCGCTTACGACGCACACCGTGGCGCACAACCTGATCAGCGGCATCCTGCTCGTCGTGCTCGTGCTCGCCTTCTTCCTCTACGACGTCCGCGCGGCCCTCATCGTCGCGGCGACGGTTCCGCTCGCGCTGCTCGTCGCGTTCATCTGCCTCGATCTCAGCAACATTCCGGCAAACCTGCTCTCGATCGGCGCCATCGACTTCGGCATCCTCATTCACGGCGCCGTGGTGATGGTCGAGAACATCTACCTCCAGCTCGCCAAGCGGTACGGAACCAAGTACCGAATGAGCGACGTGATCTTCGAGGCCGCGGCGGAAGTGAATCGCCCGATCGTGTACGCCATCGCGGTGATCGTCGCGGCATTTCTGCCCATCTATGCACTGACGGGACCCTCGGCCAAGCTCTTCCGGCCGATGGCCGACACGACGATCTACGCGCTGCTTGGCGCGCTGTTCCTCACGCTGACCGTGATTCCGGTGCTTTGCGCCTGGGGGATGCGAAAGGGCGTGAAGGAGCGCACGAACCACATGTGGGAGTGGGTGCGCGTGCAGTACACGACGGGACTCGACTGGTGCATGGCGCACCGTCGGGCGACGATCGTCGGATCGCTCATCCTGTTCGCTGCGTCCGCCGTGATCGCGATGACCCGCGATGGCGAGTTCATGCCCAAGCTCGACGAGGGCGCGCTGTGGGTTCGCGCGACGATGCCGTATACAATCTCGTTCGAATCCTCGTCGGCGATCGTTCCGCAGATCCGCGCCATCCTGCAGAGCTTTCCCGAGGTGACGGTCGTGGCCTCGGAGCATGGTCGAGACGACGCGGGGACGGACCCTACTGGGTTCTTCAACGCCGAGTTCTACGTCGGGCTATTGCCGTATTCTCAATGGCACGGCGCGTATCATTCGAAGCCGGCGCTGATCGACGCCATTCAAGCCAAGTTGTCGACCTTCCCCGGCATCACGTTCAACTACACCCAGCCGGCCGAAGACGCGGTCGACGAAGCGCTGACGGGATTGAAGGCGTCGCTCGACGTCAAGATCTTCGGTACTGACTTGGGCCTGCTCGAGCAAAAGGGCCGCGCCGTGAAAGCGGTGATGGAGCGGATCCCCGGAATCAGTCACGTCACGCTGGTCCAGGAACTGGGCCAGCCCAGTCTCACGGTCACGGTCGACCGGGACAGGCTCGCGCGCTACGGGCTGAGCGCCGACGCGATCAACGGATTGATCGAGGCCGCCGTCGGCGGCAGCGCGGTGACCCAGGTCGTCCAAGGCGAGCGCTTGTTCGATCTCGTCGTCCGGCTGCAGCCGCAGTATCGCGCCACGCCGGAAGAGATCGGGAACATTCTGCTGGCAACGCCCGGTGGCCAGCAAGTACCGCTGCGCGAAGTCGCGACGATTCAAATCGCCAACGGCGCGGCGTTCATCTATCGACAGGACAATTCACGCTACATCGGCGTGCAATACGACATCGAGGGCCGCGATCTCGCGAGCACCGTCGCCGAGGCGCGTGCGGCCATCGCCAAGCAGGTGCCGATGCCGACGGGCTACTCGACTCGGTGGGGTGGAGAGTTCGAGGAATACACCGCCTCGCGTGCCCAGATCAACGTCGTGCTTCCGATCACGATCGCGCTGATCTTCGCGATCCTGTTCATTCTCTACCGCAACTTCAAATTCCCGCTCATCACCGTCGTCGGCGTCGTCCTGTCGGCGCCGCTTGGCGGTCTGGTCGCGATGCTGCTCACGCACACGCCGTTCTCCGTGTCGTCGATGATCGGATTCCTCGCGCTGTTCGGCGTCTCCGTCCAGACAGCGGTGCTTTACATCTCCTATGCCAACGAGCTCCGATTGAGCGGCGCCGACATCGACAGCGCGAGCCGCGACGCGGCCGTGTTCCGACTCCGGCCGATCACGATGACCGCCCTCGTCGCCGCGCTCGGCCTGCTGCCCGCGGCGCTTTCCACCGGCGTCGGCTCGGACACCCAGAAGCCGTTCGCCCTCGTCATCGTGGGCGGGCTCTTTTCGCGATTGCTAATCAGTGTTTTCTTGATGCCGGTCCTCTACGCGATGTTCGCCAAGGAGGGCGACCACCTCGAGGTGTGACCGGCGGGTCGAGTGGACCGCCGGCTCAGGACGGATGCCGGCGGTCCGTGTGCCGCCGATCCTGGCGGCTGCGGCGCCACGCGGTGTGCCAGATGCTCAGCACGCCGACGAGCGCGACGACGACGTACACGGGTCGGAGCAGCACGCGCATCGAGGGGCCTAGGTAGGCCACGAGCACGAGCGCTGCCTCGATCACGAACACCGTCGCCGCGATCCGGATGATTCGCCGCATGTGCGCTCGTTCGGCGGCGTCCAGCTCGGCGGGATCTCGCGTCTCGGCGGTCACAGCGGAAACGTAATGCGGCGTCACGCCCGCCGCTGTCCGCGCTTGGTTGTCAAGCCTCAGCAGCAAAGCGACTTAGCCTGACTTCGCGCGGCCGAACCGGCTATTTTTCAGTCTCCGTATGACCAAACGCCAAGACGCCCTCGACTACCACGCCAACGGCCGCCCGGGAAAGATCGCCGTCGTCCCGACCAAGCCGCTGGCGAATCAACGCGACCTCTCGCTCGCCTATTCCCCAGGCGTTGCCGAGCCCTGCCTGGAGATCAACCGGGACGCGGACCTGGCGTACACTTACACGGCTAAGGGAAATCTGATTGGCGTCGTCACCAACGGCACGGCGGTGCTTGGCCTCGGCAACATCGGCGCGCTGGCC